>JBOFQC010000533.1:0-12896 GCA_051660725.1 Thermoguttaceae bacterium | reverse complement strand
TTTTTGCTTAGTTTTTCGCAAACAGCGAGTAGTGGATCGAGCAGCGCAATCAAAGCAGGACAAACCATGTTACGATAATCATCGCACACTTTGCTAGAAATTTTAGAAGGCAGCGGCAATGTGTTTATAAAATTTTTTAACTCACTGAAGTTGAGAGTACCGTTTTGAATCTGGGTTTCAAATACTTGCAACTGTTTCAAATAATTTTGTGATGTCATTGTCCTCACCTTTTACGCCAAACTTTCGACTTGGGCGTAGATTTGCTCCTCCGTAAATTTTCCTTTTGTTTTTCCGCCCCCTTACGGAGGCGGCTCGCCTACGCAACCTCCGCAGCCCATACAAAGTTCCGTTCACTCTCGATGTGTAACGAATAACATTTCCGTTACGATCTTTGATTTCAACTCGTTCAATCGCTTGATATGGACATGCTTTTCCACACGCAAAACACGCCACACATCGCATTTCGTCGATCTTCGCAATTTCAGCTTCCTGCGTCAAAACCGGCTGAGAATTTATTCTTTTCCGGTTTTTTAAAATCTACATGTTTCTCAAGTATTCGCTTGACAAAATCAGGAACAGTAATCTTTGCTTGGTTTGATTCCAATGTCAGTTTGTCATACACCGCAACCTCATCTTCAGTCCACGTTAAATCTAATCGCCTGATTTGGCAAAGAGCAACGTGGGAATACTGTTTTGGATTTGCCCAGTAACAACTTCGACAAGTTGTACCATTTCTCTCGGTTATCCAGTTGTCACAATGTTCACACGACCACGACTTTGCGCGGTTACATGAGGCACACAGCAGCATGTGGTCATTGTCTGTTTCACCAGCAACTTCATACGGAATACAGTGGTCAATTTGCAAATATCTTAGTTCAAATTATATTTATCATATTCTTCGAAACATACAGCGACTCTACGGTTTCCTCATTACGCCCCAGCAATGTTGCTTGCGTTGAACGTCCGGCAGTAATCTCATAGTGTGATAAATGAAATTCTTTCGGTAGTGGTTCACCGTAAACCTTTTCTCCGGTTCGCCCATCATAAGAGATGATAAAGCAAATATGCCGTCGATTTAATTGTTCTATCGCCGCATAAAACTCGTCGCGGTCAAATTTGGGACAATATCTTTGATCTCGATTTCCACACACTCCTTGATAGGGAGGGTCTAAATAGACCAAATCATTCTCATTGCATTGCTCCAGCACATCAATATAGTGATATGCCGTAAGTTTTACTCGATTCCGTAGTAACGAAGCGGTTTTCAAGAGACGATTACGCATTTCTTCAGGACGCGTCCCTTTACGTCTATGATCTGGAGTGTTATTAAACTCTCCGCTGGAATTATAACGTATTGCCGCCTTGACACATCGTGCAAGGAGATAGAGAAAATCCGCTGGATTGCCTGTTTTGTTAAACTGAGAGCGAACAAAGTTAAAGTATTCTCGCTCACGCCCTTGTTGCATAAGCCAATGTTTTTCATACGCATCTGCCAATAGTTCCGTATGAAATATAATTTCTTGCCATAAATTGACTAACGGTTGATGGGCATCGTTTATCCAAAAACAATTCGTCAAGCCACGAGCTGCCGCTGCGATGCTGATAGCTGCTGATCCTGCAAACGGTTCGACAAGTCGTCCAAGATTTTCTGGGAAAAAACAGAGTATCTCCGGTGCAATAAGCCGTTTACTACCTTGATATGGAATTGGGTGCGGCACGGACAATTGACCATTCCTCGTTGTATTCCTCATAATAACAGACATTTTTATACCTCTCTTTTTCATTTTATCCCAAACTTTCGACTTGGGCGTAGATTTGCTCCTCGGTAAAACCTTCGAGGTCGGCACTTTTGCTCGGACAAACCGCAACGCATGTTCCGCAGCCCATACAAAGTCCCGGATTCACTCTCGATGTGTAACGAATAACATTTCCGTTACGATCTTTGATTTCAACTCGTTCAATCGCTTGATATGGACATGCTTTTCCACACGCAAAACACGCCACACATCGCATTTCGTCGATCTTCGCAATTTCAGGTTCCCGCGTCAAAACCGGCTGAGAAAGCATGATCATCACCTTCGCCGCCGCCGCAGAAGCCTGTGCCACCGATTCGGGAATGTCCTTCGGTGCCTGTGCAGCTCCGCATATAAAAACGCCCGCCGTGTTCGTTTCCACTGGCCGCAGCTTCGGATGAGATTCCGTCAAAAATCCATATTCGTCATATCCAATGCTCAATTTTTGAGCCAATTGTTCAGCACCAGGAGACGAACAAATCGCGGTCGCCAAAACAACCATGTCTGCCTCAATTGTAACAGGAATTCCCGCCAGTGTATCCACGCCGCGCACAATCAGTTTGCCATTTTCCTCTGTAATTTTTGAAACACGACCACGATGATAAATTGCCCCATCTTGTTCAATGGCACGTCGTACAAATTCATCGTATTTTTTGCCGCCACTGCGAATGTCCATGTAAAAAACGTGGGCCTCTCCATGATGAACTTTGTGTTTATACAGCATCGTGTGTTTGGCCGTGTACATGCAGCAGATTTTGGAACAATAACTGATACCTTTGGCATTATCTCGGCTTCCGACGCATTTGATGAAGACGATTTTTTCCGGTATTTTTCCGTCAGAAGGTCGTCTCGGCTCGCCGCCTGTCGGGCCGCTCGCTGAAATGAGACGCTCAAATTGGAGACCATCAATCACGTCTTTGTACTTTCCGTAACCATATTCGCCATAACCTGCAAGCTCTGTGTTTTCCTGCTCTTTATCAATTTTGTAAAGCTGAAAACCGGTCGAAACGACAATCGCTCCGACTTCTTCTGTTACGATTTCGTCCACATCATCGTATTTGATTGCACCAGCGGCGCATTTCTTTTCGCAGATGCCGCACTTTCCCGTCTTAAATTTCGTACAATTAGTCGCATCAATGACAGGTCTGGCAGGAACCGCCTGCGGAAATGGCACATAAATGGCGGTGCGATTTCCGAGATTGTAATCGAACGAATTTGGAATTTTCTTTTGTGGACATGAATTCCAGCAATTTCCACATCCGGTGCATTTTGCCATGTCAACATATCGAGCTTTTTTGCGGATTTTAACTTTGAAATTTCCGACATATCCTTCGACAGATTCGACTTCGGAATAAGTGTACAGTTTTATGTTTGGATGTTGACCGACTTCGACCATTCTTGGAGTGAGAATACACTGAGAGCAATCGAGAGTGGGAAATGTTTCGGAGAGACCGGCCATTTTTCCACCGACGGAGGGTTCTTTTTCGACGACGACGACTTCGTGTCCAGCGGCGGCAATGTCAAGAGCGGCTTGTATTCCGGCGACACCTGCTCCGATAACGAGAGCCTTTCTTGTAACAGGAACTTCGATTGGTTGGAGAGCGTGATTATGTTTGACTTTTTCGACGGACATTCGCACAATTTCAATAGCTTTTGCAGTTGCCTCGTCTTTATTTGGATGTACCCAGGAGCAGTGTTCACGGATGTTCGCCATTTCGACGAGATATGGATTGATACCGGCGAATTTGGCGGCATTCCTGAAAGTTTTGAGGTGCATGTGAGGCGAGCAGGAAGCAATGACGACGGCGGTTAGCCCGAGTTCTTTGATTTTTTGGAGGATGAGTTGTTGTCCTGGCTCGCTGCACATATATTTGTACGAGAGGGAGCAATAGACACCGGAAAGTTTCCCGATTTCCGTTGCAACTTTTTCGCAATCGACAGTTCTGGCGATATTTTCGCCGCAAAAACAAGTAAATACGCCGATTTTCATGGTAGTTTGAGGGGATTAAAAGGGTTATTGTAATAGTGTTGCGATTGGTCAATTATTGTTTTTTGTAGGGTCCGAGAAACTTGTCGCCATTGAAATGAATTATATGTTCTGGAATAGCTGCAATCCACGCTTCTGTTTCCCATGCAATACTTGATGCAAATGATGAAAATGTTTTTTGATCCAAAAAGGCAGAGACATATACTATATCAGCAGAACAATGCTTTGCAAGTTCTTCTATTTCTATCTTTCGAGCGACAGTCACGGGATTGCAGCTATAAACCGCTTCAATGACAAACAGCCAATTTTTCTCTCGTGAATACGCCACAACATCGGGCAGTTTACCATGTTCCATTTCGAAGAATCCAAGCTCTTTTAAGCGTTTTTCATCGTAGACAATATGTTTTTTCGCAGCATCGCCCACATAAAGCAACTCTGCGCCAAATCCAAAATGCGGTAAAAATTTCTCAATAATTTCTTTTTGTAACTCGTTATGTTCCCCAGAGCTAAACTCAAGTACAGTGCCGTTCGGTACAATAATCTCAATCTTTTTCAGGTTTCGTTTTTGCGACACTTTTTCTCGGTATGGAGTAACGCTTGACATAAAAAGTTCAATTTCATTCGTCCAATCTTTTTTTCCATACGTTCTTATCAAATTAGCATATTCTGGAGATAACGCATAACCTCTTGACGGATTATTTGTTGCGGAATCCGGTTTGGTACCAACAACAATACCCGCCGAGACCAAAGACTGCAAGTCTTTTCGCCTTACATCATCGTAAGAACTGTCGGCAACCTTTTCGTTAAAGTGTTTATTCCAATACTTAATAATATCCCTTGATTTCATGGAGTGATTATCATTTATGTCCTTTGCCTTCTTCCAGTAGAGTGACGATTTGACATCTGCGACTGCTAAAAAAGCCATCGCCATACGCTCTAACTTTCTAGCAGTGATATTTTCCAAAGGAATACCAAAGGATTCAATAATATGCAAAGCTTCATTGATTAACTGCTGAATATCTTTGTGTTTGCCATTAAACGTTTTAGATTTGGATGACGCTTTAATGTAATCTTTTCTTTCGTTTTTCATCTTAACTTCTTTTATTGCTCAAATAGCGTGCGTTGTTTATTTTTCCGCTGTAATTTCTTAATTTCATCTTTACTAAACCGAATCGGCGAATCCAAATAATCCATTATGCTTTTCGCCAGATTGTATGCGAAAAATGGTGGTACAGCGTTACCAATTTGGTTAAAAATGCTATCGGTACTACCTTCAAATTGAAACCAATCAGGGAAACTCTGAAGTCTTGCAGCCTCTCTTGTTACTAATCTTCTCCGTCGTCCGTCTGGCAATTTTATTCTTTGCATATCCCCCGTTGCACCGGCCAGATTTCTGCAAGTCAATGTTCGTGCTGGTTTACTAAAGTTAATGTCACGCGGATTTATACATTTGGAGGCTTTTTCATAATTGGCAACATATTTATCCATGCTCGGCGTTAGAAACCGTGAATCATTCGGTATGGAATATGCCAATTCACCAAGTGCTTCACCAGCCGTCACTGTGTAATCAAGTGGTTGCGGAAATTTGTAAACGCCTTTATGTCCAACAACTATAATTCGTTCTCGATTTTGCGGAACACCGTACTCTATCGCATTTAGCAGTTTATATTCGACAATGAATCCTTGTTGCTCGAACTGACTTACCACTTCGTCCAAGTACCATCTGTTGCGATAAAGCAGTCCACGAACATTTTCTAAAAGAAAAAATTCAGGATTTATTTTTTGAACCGCTGCAATGAACGCTGGAAATCCGTTGCGGTTATCGTCGCTACCTTTTTGTTTGCCCACAACACTAAACGGTTGACAAGGAGGACCGCCAATGACAACATTAGCTTTTGGATACTCTGTTTCGGTTGTTAAAAAAACGTGATGACACCTTCCTTTCAAATTTTTATTGTACGTTTCAGAGCAATGTAGATTGGCTTCGTATCCTATTGTTTTAAGACCTTGAGCTTCAAATCCCAACGCCAGCCCGCCACAGCCCGCAAATAAATCAACGACTAACGTACCATGTCGGCTTTTTTTAGGAACCAACACGGTGTTTACTATTTGTATAAAATTGCTATCATTTTCTTGTGTCATTGCAATCATATTTTTACTGTTTGAACAGAATCATCTTCACATTATAATTCGTCCAGAGAATTTCGGTACGAGTTCCTTTGGTGGAATGAATCGTTTTAGGGTGATTTACTATCTTGTGCCATTTTGACGATGGAAATAATTCTTTCATTATAGGATGATCGTAACCGGAAACAGCGACTTTTCCAACACATTGATTGACGACTTTGGCAAACTCTCGATGCTGTTGCTCATCCATCTCAAAACTGTACGCTTTGGTATCTCCTCTGGTAGCATGGTAGTAGGGTGGATCACAGTAAAACAAAGTTTTCGGACTATCATACAGTGCAATTACATCAATTGCGGGTCGGTTTTCAATCTGTACCCGTAACAGTCGTTTCGCAATACCTTCAAGTGCATCTACTCCGCCGAGCCAACGTGAAACGACTCCCGACATGCCGGAGCGACTTGAATCCTTACAATTTGCCCAGCGTCCCAGTGAAGCGGTTTGAGCCAATCCGGTGCGTGTTTGTCTTGCGCGAATGTAAAAACGTCTCGCTCGCTCAATGTCATTTAATTCTTTTTCGTCGCCACAAACCGCATGAAAGTATTCTTCACGAGAAAAAGGTGTCAGTGAAATGAGACGAATCAACTCGGTTGCATGATTGCGCAAAATTTTGAAAAAATGTACAACATCACCATCCAAATCATTATAAGTTTCGACAGGTGATGGTTCACGGTTTAGTAGCACGGCTGCCGATCCGGCAAAAGGTTCGCAATAATGATGGGATGGCGGTAAAAGCGGCAAAATCCAATCGAGAAGCGAAAATTTACCTCCATACCAACCGAAAGCAATTTTTTTACGTTTTTCCTTTCGGGCAACGACGTTTTCACGATGCATATTTGTTTCAATAACATTATCGTCCAGAAAAACTGGAGAAACTTTGCGTTTTCCTATCGATTTTTGCGCAAAACTTTTTGTTTCCTTCAAAAGAGTTGCAACTTCAAGCGGTTTCTTTATGTTTTTAGTCATTATTTTTCAAAGCAAAATCAAAGGACGACAGTTCGATATTGGTACTATTTTCGCCGAAAAAACAAGTAAATACGCCAATTTTCATGGTAGTTTGGGGGATTAAAAGGGGTTGGTGTTACAATACATGTATAATACTGCAAAGCTGCAACTAACCATCATTTATATTTGGATTATCAAACAAAGTAAATGAATTTGCATGATCGATCACTTCTTCCATTGAAAAATCTTCCAAGAAATTCACGGCATCATCAATTGAGAAAAATTCAAATCGTTTGACCTCACCAAGCGTAGTATGTATTTCCAAAGTAATCTTTTCAAGTTCACGTTTTGTTTTATCGTCCAGAATTTTGGCAATTCGTTTCGACAAAGCGGGACGAATAACGTCTACCATTCTTTCGGCAATTTCCGCTCTAGTTTTTTGTGAAAGTTGTGAATATGTATTCCACGCATGTATCGCAGTATCGCGGTCTTTTTCTCCCCAATCAAACTGGATTTTGTATCTGTCAAGTAATTGTACAATAACATCAAATGGAATAATGAAAACAGAGACATCATGACTTTCAAGCATAGCAAGTGAGGAACCACTCCAGCTTCCTGCTAAAATTGCAATGGAACTACGCACAGAATTATATCTTCGCCTAATAGCCTGATGCGCTGTACAAAGCCAACTCCCTTTATCTCTGTTATGCTTTGTATACCTGATATACTTGTATTCGAGTAAGATCAAAGGTTGCATTGACTCATTTGCAATCACGGCATCAATGTTATACGCAGTTCCAAATTGGTCATACAGTAATAATTTCGTCGCTTCTTTTGTACGAGTGTTCTCAGGACCTTTTGAAACAAGATGACAAGCATACTTGTTCACAAATTTGGTTAAGTATCGGTTAAGTGAATCTTCTAACTGCGCACCGATTGCCTCTCCAATTGCACTTCCGGGATTTTGTATATCGTTTGACATATTGACTATTTGGTCAGTGTAACTATTGATTCGCGTAAAGCCACGTCATGCCGCTGCGGATTATTTGCCCATTTTTCACCACGAGTACGCAATATCTGTATTTTATACCGCTGGAATCCGAGTGCAACTCCAATGCGTCCAATTAACTCATCTGTTGGAATGTGTACACCATACGGTGCGGAATCACCGAGAATAAACAACGCATTGCTGCCATCTCGAAGCACGCGAAAGACATCTCGGAGTACACAAAATAGATCATTGAAATACCCAATTGCGAGAAGATCATAACTTTTCTTTCCACCTTTTTGACAGCGCAAAACACTTAGTTTTTCTACCGCATCAGCTAAAAAAGCATATTCTTTTGGACACGCTGATATAAATTCATCAAGAAACGTATATTTTTTGTCATTTCGACTGATTTGTGTGGTGGCACTGGTAATAAGTTTTGTTCTGATTTGCTTAGAAATGTCGCTCCAATTCTTCGCTTCCCCCATAAAATAAAGCTCTAAACGTGTACGGTCTGCATAATCAAAGTTGTTCAAATATGGAGGAGATGTGAAAACATGATCAACACTTTCGTTATCAATAGATTGCGTTGTATTGCGGGAATCACCAAGCATAATATTATGAATTGTCGGAATACTGGATGCCGATGTACTAATATCATGTAAATCTTGGTGCATCCGAAAAAGGCGTTTCTTAAAGGTTCCCCAGGCATTTTTAGACATGCTCGTTACCTTTATTTTTTTGGGAGCGATATATGGCCAACCTGTTGCGGCAACGGAAACATCGCGTAACACACAGACCAGTGCTGTTCGTAAAAATTCTCCTATGGTCGTATTATCGTAGTGTTGTTCTATTGCGTCTCTTATCAGTTTGAGTTCAAAAAGTGTTTCAGGAAGAAAACACTTGAGAATCAACTCTGGAAAAGAGGACTGTAGAATTTCCAAGCACTTTGATTCGTTAAGTTTTTTTTTCGCATAAAGTAAAATATCATTTTCAATTTCTAAAGTGGCATTGTTTAGAGACGATAATGGAACATTCCAGTTCATTTTTGATTGAGTAATCCGATACACAAATGGGTGAGCTTCAACACCTATGGAGTGAAACCCTTGTGTTTTTGCTACGATATTAGTCGTGCCGCTTCCCATAAATGGATCGTACACTGTAGAACAACCGACTTGTAGCTTTGCTTGCCTTAAACTATGTTCGACTGCTCTGTACGAAAAACCAGCAGGATAAGTGAACCAATTATGTACTGGCGCACGCAAGCTATCTTTGAATGTTCCCCATTCTTTCGATACCAAATTGACTTTCAAAGCATCTGGTTGTTTTTTGGGTTTTGGAAAAATCTCTGCATCAAAGAGAGTGAGTTGTGACATTTTTTATTTTTTGGTTATTTTAGGGAGCAATAGACACCGAAAAGTTTTCCGATTTCCGCTGCAACTTTTTCGCAATCGACAGTTCTGGCGCGTATGTTCAGATAGCACTGTTTGCCGCACCAACAGGTAAATACGCCAATTTTCATGGTGGGTTATTCATTTATTTTTTGTTTCAAATATAAATAATGTAATAAAATCGTTTCTATTCGGAATCAATGCCGATAATCAGACTGGAACGTCAATGTTAGAAACGCCACGCTGTGATTTTTCAAATTGTCAAACATGAATTGTCGAGCATGAATCAAAATCAAGAAACACCATATTTTATCATACACTCTCTTCATGGCTATTGCAAGAGTGCGAATAATAAACCGTCAATACGGGACAGTCCACTAACAAGTTTTGTGAACTTCGGAATTTTTTACCACAGAGGGCACGGAGAACACGGAGAATACAAGACACTCTGTGAACTCTGTGTCTCTGTGGTGAAAACTTGTGAGCAGACTGAATACGGGACTTGCGCACCTTCTTTCCGGCTGCTATTGAGGGGTATATGGACCGAAGAAGAAATCAAACGCCGTGGAATCATTCTATCAAAACTGAGCGTTTGGTCAGTTTTGTGTATTTGGAATCGTGACGGAGTTTTGGGAACAACGCAGTCAAAACGCCCTGTTTTCTTTCTTGCTGCTTTCCTGTCAGATTCGCTCGTGAACTGTTTTTCACCCCTTTTTTCAGCGAATCATGGCAATTCAACCCTTTGCCAGTTTGCTTCCCAAAAAGGTTCAAGTATCTTTTCGAGTTCACAAAGTCTCCGAATATGTTCCTGATTGTTTGCATCAAGCAACTCTTCCGTTGCCTGAACATAGTTACCAATGTCTTCGACCGGAATAATCTCGGCCCAATCAGGTAATTTGGGCAATGTTCCAAAATCTTTCGAGAAATATGTCAACCAGCCGACTCGTCTGAAATTATATTCTTCACCAAACAGTAGTCCAGAGCTGCAACGTCCGCTCGCTGGTCTCCAATACTTTATGACGATATGAAATAATTTCTTGAGCGCACTCATTCCTAGATACTCACCTATTTCATCATTCTCCGGTGGAAAATCAATGCAGGCACTGTTGAATTGTCCATTATAGGCACCTATACGCAAACCTACTTTTATCACTTTTTTGAAGTTCAATTCTTTATCGTTAGTGTTCTTTGTCCCTGAATTTTTATAATCGACATCGCTTCCCCACCAATCTTCCATATCTCGGTCGAATCCCTTCGTGAAGATTGAGTTGATCACATCAATGTCGGGGAGACTCTGAAAGTCTTTGAAACTACGAAATAAATTCCAATTTCCGCCCACTGAAAATGGGAGCCAGAATGGGAACATTTCGATAAATTCTTTCAAAAAGGAGTGTGTGTTATTTACGCACACGTCATGTGTGTCTTTGCGACGCCAATGCACTCCAATAGTAAAACCTTGACGATACCATGATTCGTTATAAACTGTAGACATTAGATAAAGACATCAAGTGTTATTGTTTCAATAAATAATTATTGCAAATTGTTCAAAAGCGATTTCGCATCTGTATCTTCAATCGGCTTTGCGCCATGTTTTGGCATTGATTTGGTGAGGAAGTGGCTCAAATAGGGGGCTTGTTTTTTGCAATTCACCTGTTAAAATAGGAAAAGTGTTCATGGATTAACACAATCCGCAGTGAAATCCGCAGTGAAAATATAAATTTTTTTTCGGAAAACGTATTGCTTTTTTATGGCAACTTTCCGATAATAGGAAATAGCTCAGGCACCATGAGTGCAAGGAGTACCAGAGGCCGTGTCACCGAACAGGTGGGACGGCCTCGGCTGTTTTTCGGAAAGCGTCGCGTTCATCACGAAGCTTTTTTGTCGTATGTTCTTTGTCGGTCAAATATGTTGTGATGAGATAGAATACCATCGGTTTGTCTTTTCTCGGTTGTTCCTCCAGAACAATAAGATATTCTTCCTGTAACCAGAGGAGGTGCCTCTTTTTGTGCCCCGTTCTTGATGGGCGAATGTTCTGCCAATAATCGATTTGCACGTCTGATGTTTTTACGTTTTCAATAATGAATCGGGGCCAGCGGATTCGTTCGCACCGTCTCAAGTCGGGCAATCGCTCTCGTTCGTTGTTTTTGTGATCTTCGTCAGATGTTACGCAATGCCAAAATCCGCCTTCTTTACAATCGAATGTCGGTTGGGTGTAACAGCGAACCCAGCAATTTTCAAATTTCGGATTCGTTTTAATGAAGTCATCGTAAAAAATCGCAAAAACGTCTTCGACATACTTGTTCCAAGTAGCGGCATTGTTATCCCAAATGATAAGTGGCGGTAAATTCATCGAACATTCTCCTGCGGCTGCCAGAAAAATAAATTCAGTTTCCGTTCTCTCAAAAGCGTCGTTCGCTCGAGAGTTTTTCCTGACCGCCTTCGGATAAGTTCGATGATTTTTAACTTGGTTTTGCTCGGCTGTTCCTTTTCCAACTCTTTCATTCGCCGCTGTTTATAACAAATTGCTCCGATTAGCAAGTCTGCAAGTTGGAGTATTTCCGATTCATGTGACCGGATATGCTGGACTCGCTTTATAATGGAACGATCATAATCCCGCTGTGAATTGCGTAGCACCTTTTCCAGTTCTCGCCGCTTGAATTCGCTTCGTGTATCCTTAATATCAAGGTAAATAGCATACCTGTTTTCTGGGTCAATGAGTGGTTCGATTGCGTTGAAAAACATTTTATAATACCATGTATCGTGCGTCTGCCCCGGAATTATTTCATGATTTATTTGACTTTTATCAATAACAACAGCTCGAAAGCCAAGTTCTTGTGTGTCAAAAAAATAGTTGATCCAGTCAAGGTAAAAATCTTCTTTGCCGGGCGAAACCTTAGTCCATTTAGACTCGAACTGTTTGGATCGATCTTTCTGTAACTCGGCATGACTGAGGAGTTTATGTTTGATTTTTATTTCACGCAATTGCCGCGAAATCTTCGGTACACTTTTACTAGGGACAATAATAGCACCAAGCACCATGACTTTTTCGTCCGGTCTTTGCAAATGGCAGCTTTCGTCGCAGTAGATGTTGTATTCGTTCGTCATTTCGCCCGCACCTCTCCGCTGATGAGCTTCGGCAACGTGTACTGGTAACCCAGCCGCTGAAAAATCGGAATTGCAAAGACATCAATCGCGTTTTCATCCAGTTTCGGCATGGTTTTGATGAGGAAGGTCAATTCTTTTTTGTAGCAATGCAATTTTCAGTGTGACTTCGCACACAATGGCACATTATAGCCAATTATTGCAAATCTACAATCCAATAGCTACATGGTGCTAAAATGAACATCAAGCTAGAAATCTTGCAATGGGCAATAGATAGGTTTAGGCTTGAAGAACATCCCGAAAATCTATCCAAAAAAACCAAAAGAATATCTTGACAGAGCCACCGAATGGAGCGTATTGACGGCTTTGCGCCATGTTGCCATTTTTTATTTTTACCGTCAATACGGCGGAGTACCGCCTTCTTTCCGGCTGCTATTTTACCTGTTTTGTCAACATGCCTTTTCCAAATTAACAAAATTTTGATGCGTTCGCTCTAGTCTGTGCC
>JBOFQC010000532.1:0-3100 GCA_051660725.1 Thermoguttaceae bacterium | reverse complement strand
ATGATATTACTCAAAGACCGTGTTCTTGTTTTCGCAACGTCGACGAAGTTTGGCGCGATTTTTCAAGAAGTGCTGCTTCCGAAGCAAGAGAAACAGCAAGAAAACATGAGCGTAAAACTTGAACCGGGTAAAGTCCACGAGTTTGACGAACGAATCGTCTGGGGGCCATTTAAAGCAGGAAATGACTTCGTGGTTCTGGTAACCGCAGACAATGTATTTCATCTCCTTGAAAACAATAACCAGCAAGGAGTTGTGCGAAAAAGCGTCGCACTGACGCATTATCCGATTATTGGTCGCCCGTTTTTTCATGAAGGAAAAATACTGGTTAACTCACTTGACGGCACGATTTTCGACCTTGATTTAACTAGCCTTGAAATTTCTCGTGTGGTGTCAACGGAAATGATTCCGCAAACCGGTCCGGTGATTACGGATAAATACATACTCATGACATCACGCGGCGGGTGCTTGTATTTTTACGAATAACACCGGAGCCCGGTATGGGCGGGAACCTGCCGTTCAGACATAAGTAGCTTCGCGTTAAGTGTCTCGCCTCCCGCGACCTGCCGTCGAGGCGTGAATAGGTCGGCTTTTTTCCCGAGTTTTTCAATGTTTAATGCTGAATTATCTTCAGCTTACCCTAAATTGGAAAACATGCAGTTTATGCCGGGCGACAGTATAATACATTAAAAACAAATAAATATATGCAAACCAAACAATCAGAGGAACTTACAAACAACGAAGCCGTGTCCGCAATACGACGCGTGACTTGGCTTGGCTGTTACGGAAACCTTGTGTTAGTGGCGTTAAAATTTCTTGCCGGCTTTTTTGGACACAGTCAGGTTCTTATTGCAGACGCGATTCACTCGTTGTCCGACCTGCTTACTGACGCCGCGGTGTTATTCGGCACTAAATACTGGGGCGAACCAGCAGATGAAGGGCACCCGCACGGACACGCAAAAGTCGAGTCGCTTGTTACGCTTTTTATCGGCGCAGCCCTTTTTCTTGTCGGTATCGGACTTGTCTGGGATGCTGTTATTTCAATTCTGAAATATATAAGCGGTGATGTGCCGCCCCCTCCGACCTGGCTGCCGCTTGTTGCCGCTATTATTTCCGTTATTGTTAAAGAGTATCTTTATCAAATCACTGTTAAAGTGGGGATGCGAACCCGCTCTTCTGCAGTTGTTGCAAACGCATGGCATCACAGAAGCGACGCGTTGAGTTCGATCCCGGCTGTAATTGCAGTGGCGGCATGTTTATTTCTAGGTGACAAATACACGTTTCTTGACCCCGTTGGAACAGTTGTCGTCGCGTGTATGATTATTTACGCATCTTGGGCAATAATGGCACCAACATTTTCCGCCCTGCTTGACGCCGGTATTGCTCGTGACAGAGAAATGACGATGATTCAGTTTGTATTAGCAATTCCGGAAGTAAAAGGGGTACACCGTTTCCGTTCACGCCGCGTTGGACCAAATGGACTTGCAGTTGATCTGCATGTTCAGGTTAATCCGCAAATGGCTGTAACAGATGCGCATCAACTTTCGCACTTAATACAAAGAAGTTTGAAGGGAGAAGACGAAGATATAGTTGACGTATTTGTTCACATAGAACCAGATGACGACGAACAACTAACCGCGCTGTAATGGTGTAGACTTCATGTATAAGGCATCAGACTCCAGCAGCGAGCCGTCAACGTCAGTTGGCGGGTAATACCGGGCAATTTTTTCCGAAAGTCGCTCCACTTGCGGTGAAACTGGGCAACCCCCCTGCTTGTAAGCAGTGTTCTTTGTGGTAGGATGTGAAGCGGTTATCTCTACCCTTTGCTTGCCACAGTATATAATGTCAACTCCCCCTAAACGTGAATCTGTAAGCGAAAAAGCAAAAGTTTTTCCTACACAAGCACATAATGCTCTTGCGATAAGTATAGAAAGAGCACGGGTTCATAATCTGCGCAATGTTTCGCTTGACATTCCACGCGGAAAGCTGGTGGTAATTACCGGTTTGAGCGGCTCAGGAAAAAGTTCGCTTGCTCTTGATACGATTTTTGCGGAAGGGCAAAGACAGTATATCGAATCGCTTTCGGTTTATTCGAGACGTTTTTTGAACCAGCTCGAACGGCCGGATGTTGACCAGATCACCGGCCTGCAACCGACAATTGCAATTGACCAGCGGGGTGCAGGTTCGTCGCAGAATTTCCGCAGTACAGTTGCGACAATAACCGAGATATACGATTATATGCGGCTGCTTTTTGCCCGGCTGGGGCAAGCACACTGTTATAAATGCGGCAGACAGATCAAACCGCAGTCCGTTGAGCAGATTCTTGAAGACATTCTCGCACTTCCTGAAAATTCCCGCATTATGCTGCTCGCACCAATGGTAAGGGGAAGACGCGGCGCTCATAAGGATGTTCTGAGGAAAATTCTGAAAGCCGGATTCGTTCGTGCCCGAATTGACGGAAATCTCGTTGACGTTGAAAATCTCGAAGAACTTGATCCGCACAAAGTTCACGACATTGAAGCGGTAATTGACCGTTTGGTGCTAAAAGAAGGAGTGCAAAGTCGGTTATCCGAGTCGCTGAAGCTCGCAATTCAACACGGAGAAGGCGTTGCCGTTTGTGTGTACGAAAAAGAACGAATTGCAAATTCTGACGGCACAACACGGAGTGTTTGGAAAGACATTCTTTTCAGTACATTACATTCATGTGCGAAATGTCGGATTAGTTTTCCCGAAATTGAGTCACGCACCTTTAGTTTTAATAGCCCGTACGGCGCGTGTCCCGCTTGTTTGGGACTAGGAACCAAGTACGAATTCGATTTTGAACTTCTTTTTCCCGACCCGATTCTTTCTTTTAAAAACGGAGCTCTTGCCCCTTGGAAACTTCTCACGCCTGCCGCTCAGCAATTTATCACCTCACATCTTGACGCTTATTTCTTGCGAAAACTTGAAGAACCGAGCTTTCGTGAAAAATATATTTCGAAAAACGACAACAAAAAACGTGCGGAGCTTGACGTATTATATAAAACGCCAATTTGCGAATTCGACGACGAAGTAAGGAAAACGCTAAAATTTGGCGAATCTTTAGCCAGTGCTCATTTGCATA
>JBOFQC010000531.1:0-2425 GCA_051660725.1 Thermoguttaceae bacterium | reverse complement strand
GAGGAAGATAGGACAAGCGGTGCCAGAAATTACCGCTTCCTTGAAGGGCCGTTGTTTGCGAACATGATTTTGGCAGACGAAATCAACCGCACGCCGCCGAAAACGCAGTCCGCACTGCTTGAGGCGATGCAAGAACGCCGGGTAACTGTTGGTCGTAAACGGCACGAACTGCCCGACCCGTTTTTTGTCTTGGCAACGCAAAACCCAATTGAGCAAGAAGGAACGTACCCGCTTCCAGAAGCGCAGCAAGACCGGTTTATGTTCAAAGTGTTCGTGAAATATCCGAGTTTCGACGAAGAATTCGAGATTGTCAAACGAACAACCGCACTTGAAACAGACGAAATAACGCCGGTACTTTCGAGCAATGAAATCCTGATGCTTCAGCAGATTGTGCGTCAAGTGCCGGTTAGCGACCACGCGATGCGGTACGCTTTAGCTCTGGTAAGACAGACGCGAACCGACGAGAAAAAAGGGATTCCGGATGTGGTACGTGATTACGTTTCCTGGGGTGCCGGACCTCGTGCGGTGCAGTTTCTCGTTCTCGGTGCAAAAGCAAGAGCTTTGTTGAACGCCCGGACTTACGTTACTTGCGAAGATATAAAAATGCTCGCAAAACCGGTTTTACGACACCGACTCGTACTCAGCTTCCTTGCCGAAAGTGAAGGAATTACGCCGGACGCTGTAATCGAAAAACTGCTTGACATCACGCCGATGAGTGAAGACGAACTGAACCGAGATGTCCGTTTCCAGAGTTTATTCGCTTCGTAATTTGTGTTTAGATTGTGGTTCACACTAACCGCAGTCCGCAAAAACATTTTTTACGTGTTTTGTGTCGTTACTGGACGTCATCTGAATTTTGCATGAATTTCAATTTATCAATACACAAGGTGTCAGATGTCAACAGCGAGCCGCCAACGTCAGTTGGCGGGTAAGGTAGGCGACTTTCTCCGAAAGTCGCTCCAGTTTCGGAGAAACTGGACTACCTATACAAAAAACACCGCAAAATTATCCTGATGGTCATCAGTAGTTGTACTTTTTAATGTAACCGCTCCAACGGGTTTTGATTTTTTCAGCAATTTCGGGCGAAATCTCGAATTTGTTCTTCTTGTATTCTCTTTGCGAGTTGGCGAACTCCTCGATTTTTCCACGCACCGGTTCGAAATCACCGAGCTTCAGGTCGCTGTAAATTTTTGAAATCGTCTCAGCTGGATTCTTGGTAAGTTCACGGAATGAAATGTCAGTAAACTGGTCCGGCTTCAAAAGCGGAACATCTGCTTCAAAAGCAGAGTACATTTCCTCAAAAGTGCTTAAAACGTATTCTTCAAGCCCTTCACCAGTCGGCACTTGCAACCCCTCGTCTTTTGAGAGTCGCAACCACAAGTTGTACGTTGACGGGAAAAGCTTGTACGGGTCACGGTGAATATGTATGAATTTTGCGTCTGGATATTTTTCGAGCAAAGTACGGATTCGAGCAGTATGCGTTGGCGATTTCAGGACAATTTGCTTCGGCGTCCGAACCGTTAAAGCACGTAGAAACCAGTCGAGTGTGTCGAGCCATTCTTTCCGCTGCTCATCCGAAACGTCACGGAGCGTCAGAAATTTCTGGTACAACGGCGGATCGTTTGCGAAAAGCAAGTGCATATACGGAGTCGGAACTCCGAGAGCGCAAAGTGCGAATTCGTCCTCCTGCGGGCGGTCAAACCCGAAAGCCATGTTGTCAATTGGCCGCTTTTTGGGCATTAAAACGGAAACCATTGGCCTCAAGAAAGAATTCGAAACCAGAAAATGCGCCGGTGTGAAACACGAATATGTGTCCGCAAAAGTAAACTGCGGATCAAGAATCATGTATTCATGCAAAAGTGTTGTTCCGGACCTCCAGTGACCGACAATGAAAATCGGCGGGCCGTTTAATTTCGTCTGCGAAATCTTGTTCCCGTAAATCATTTTTTCGATCAGGGCAAGCGACGAGTTTAACACGCCACAGCCGCCAATGATTCCGGCCATGCACATCCGACGAGGCGCAATTCGGTAATGGCCCATTCCTAAAATTTTGAGCCAAGCACTTAACGTCATACCGTTCCACATTCGCGGATACCAGAATCTGTCTTTGTAACCTCCAAGTTCGACTTTCGTAATCGACGATTTTTCAACTGACATTTGTGTATATTTATTGTTAGTGTGTTATTGATTACTTGTCAACGTCTCGGCTTGCCAAGTAGGTGTCAATGCTGAAAATTATCAGCGCGACCCAGATCAAGCCGAAACAGACCCATTGGGCAGTGAGCATTTTTTCGTTGAACGCTAAAACCGCGCACAAAAACTGTCCAGTCGGCGAAATGTACTGGATCAGTCCAAGCGTCGAAAATTTCAAACGTCTGGCCGCACCGCCGAAAAGTAGTAACGGCACGCCGGTGATAAGGCCACT
>JBOFQC010000530.1:0-4987 GCA_051660725.1 Thermoguttaceae bacterium | reverse complement strand
TGGAGGCGGCCCATCACCAGACAAAAAGGCACGCACGGCTTGATCTAAAGCGGATTCGTTGAAAATAAACTTTACTTTGTCGAATAGGCGTGCCTTCATCTTGTTTTAATAATAAACTAATACCACCAAGAAAGTCATTGACAACGGCTATTTAAAATATTATTATTAAGATTATTATTATTTATACCGCAAAACGTGAGGTATTTTACCGCAAAACGTGAGGAAATATGATAAAAAACTTTGACCGCATTCTTGATGTTGTTTCAACTGAACTTTGGGCAATAAGAAAAAACGCTATCCAAATACCAAAAAAAATCAATATAGACGCGTGGCTATTATTTAATAGCGAAAAATACAAAATAGATTCAAATGTAAGCGTTAATAACGAGACATCTAAATGTTTTGTAAATGAAAAAATGAAACATTTGCTTGATTATAAATCATACTATCAAAAATGTTTGACAGGTGATACAACAATAGATAATATAAAATATCTTTTGTTACCCTTTAATGTTTCCACGAGTACATATTTGGGCACAGGAAAAAACTTTTCAGTATTAGCAGGTAAAAAATTAAATCAAAAAATGTTGCGATTTAAAGGATATAAATACTATGAGTATCCAATAGAATTAAAAGGCGCAATAATTGATGAAAACGGAGGTGTTATTAATACATATAAAAATTATTTTTATATAGATAATTTATTTTTAAAACCTATGCTTAAATTAAAATTACAAAAATATGACCATATTATAAATTTACAAACATCTGACATTATGAAAAAAATTACAGCTCAGTTAAAATCATTAATAGCAGTACAAACAAAACAACAAGAATTTTGGAGAGTGTGCTATTTTCCTAACGATTCGTTAGAATTAGAGTTCTGTTGTAATAGTAATGATATTAAAGAACTGTTTGCAAAAAGAACTTGTGATAAGGCAGTTACAAAAAAACCACCGTTACTAAATTCTGTATCATCATACTCAAAAATAAATAGTAGTGGCACTTTTTATGAAGTAAAACGACACCTTCGCGGAGAGTATTTTTGTAAAATTAATGGGTGTAATGCAAAAATAATACCAAGCGATAGGGCTTTTTATGAACAATTAGTCAATCATAGACAATCCGAAAAAACTACCGAGATTATTGCTCTTTTTGATACACTATAAACTTAACAAAGGAACACTATGACCCCTAAAGAAATCAGCATCGAAATTGATCGGCGCGAAATTAGCCGTCGAAAACTGGCAGAAAAAATAGGATGCACATATGGGTATCTCAATACCATGCTTAATGAGTTTAACCCGCTGAAAAAGAAATGGGCTGATAGGATTGAAACCGCGTTGAAGGAGTGGAAGGAATGAAAACACAAATTATTATAGCATTTATTTTTTTAATGTCATTGTTTTGTGTAAACAATACACCAACTGTAAATACTATTCCAGAAAAATATCCATGTGCAATATCTGTTTTTTATTCACAATGCACGCGCGAAAGCACGTTTAATGGGTATCGTGACGGGATATTATTTAAAACAGATACGCTTAAAGACAATAATTTTAACGGGGTAAAAGAGCATTCTACAAATTGTGATTCTATTGTTAATTTTTGGGAATCTTATATCGGTAAAATATACCATGATACGACAACCTGTTTTTATGGCCCGGATACGGCAAGATGGTTAGATACATTTTATTTTAAATATTTGATAGATTCTATCGTTGTAATTGGGCATGATTAAATCGGCTGCGCATTGACAAAAGAACAAAGGAGTGGTCTTTAATGAGATTAAATAAATGCTGCTTTATTAAAAAAAACACCATGACTATTAAACCGTCGTGGTCGTATATCTGCGGGGTCTGTGGCAGATATACATTTGATTATGATTCAAACCAAATGTCAATTAAGCATTCAAAACTACTGTTTGGAGGTAGTTATTATTTTTTGCTAAATAAATGCAGGAAATTAATAAAGAGGCGTAAAAACTATTCATCAGAAAGAAAAAACTATGCAACTAACAAACGGAATGGGTAAAACATTATCAGAAAAAGAATCGTTTGAATATGTTTTGCAAATGATTGCTGTATTTTTAAAAATAGAAATAAATGTATCCAACAATAAAGTAGAAATAACAGAACGATTTAAAAAAAGCAAAACCGTATTTTACCTTGAGGGGGCAACTGTTGTCCAATCACAATTTAATGAATACGAGGAATAAACCATGCAAGATAAAAAACTGAGAGAAGCGTTAGCAAAAGCTGGGATTATTAAATACTTTTTATATCCAAATGAGAATATTCATGCAGCAGAATTAGTTTCTTCGGTTAATGCCATTTTGAAATATTTAGATATTGAGCTTAGACGACATCCAGATTTTGGCATAACGAACAAAGAAATGACAGTTGTTAAAATACATAGACCAGAAATAGATATTACCAGTAAAATAAAAACAACCAACGGACTAGTTAATGATATACTTGAAGAATTTGAACAGCAAAAACCGTTTTTTACTACGGTAAAAAATATAGAAACGCTTGCAAACGATATGAATAACGTAGCTAAAACATCATCATATCCAGAAGCCATAACTGGAGCCTTATCATATTGGGCTGATAGACTACTGGTCTATGCTTCTCGATTAAAGTGACCGCATTCCGGTCTGATTATACCCGATAGTCTGCCCTGCTATCATGGCCTTGACATGGGCATTAATCACGGCGGCTATCGGGTCTATTCGTTCACGGCTCTTCTTCTTGCTCAATAGAATATTCTCGTTACGGTCTATTACATCGGCAATGGCGTTGCCTACTGCCCATGTCAACACCGGGCTTCCATCATGGATAACGCGCTTCTGGTATACCATATCGCGGAAATGCTTTGTAGGCTCTGAAAGCGTTTTAATCCCTTGGATAATATCACTCACCTTTAAACCATGCTCCTCAAAATCAATTTGTATCTGCGACTTATTCCACGGATCAATACAAATCTCTTCGATATTCCATCCCCATTCCTTCGCCCTGTCAACTATATACTTCACTACTGTTCGATAATCTACACTTGCCCCTGCCGTTACCGTCAACCAGCCAGCATCTTCCCATAGATCATACCGCGTCCGGTCTTCTTGCATCTTTTCGGTAAACCGCTCTGACGGCATAAACGAATGCGAAAAAACAATATACTTGTCATCGTGGAAAAATTCAAACGCTACACTAGTTAAATCATGTTTCGCCGAAAGGTCAACTCCCACATAGCAGAACGCCCCGGCAAGGTCGGGGATTACGTTTGAACATTGCACCCACCTATCGACCTGCATATACCCGCTATCGCGCTGGTTGACCCATACATTTAAGGTTTTCGTGAGGAAGTCGCGCATCTTCTCAGGCTTATCAATGGCGAGTCGCATTTCTGCTGTTATACTTTCACGCCCCTCTTTGGTTTTTGCCAGTATTGGGTTAGCCTTATACCATGTCCGTTCATCGCGTATATTATCTATCAACTGCCCGTTTTCATCCTTGTCTAGCTCGTTTATAAGTGCAAAGTACCGCTCGTTCGTTACATCGATTGCCGGGTTTAATATCTTTGCCGCGTATTGATATTCTGATTTATAGCATGGGTGATTGAGGTCAAATCCAGCAGTGCTGATAATAAACAGCAACGGTTGTTTTCTAGTTTTCATACCGGATGTAAGTAGGTCGTAATATTCTGTTGACTCGTGGGCGTGATACTCATCAAGAATCCCGCACTGTGGATTGGCTCCGTCACCCTTCTTCTTGTCGTCCTCGCTCAACCGGATAAATACCGATCCGCTGCGCTCGTGCTTGATTTCACCGTATGACGTTTTAAATGTCGCAGTTCGTAACTTTTCCTTGTTCGCCCTACGGTAAATATAATCTGCTTCTCCCCAAACGTATTTTGTCTGGTCCCGCTTTGTCGCTGCAACAATAACCTCCGCACACGGCTCACCGAACAGCGACATCTCATAAAGTCCCATAATAGCCATGTCTTGAGATTTCGCGTTCTTTCGTGCAACTTGCCAATAAGCAATTCTAAACCGGCGCGTGCCATCGTCCTTGTGTCGCCACCCGTATATCTGCCCGAATATAAAACATTCTATTGGTTCCGCGATTTTAGGCAGTCCAGCCAGCGGCCCCTTTGAGTGGTTAAACAGCGGCATCCACGTATCGATGTATCTTGCAGCTTCAACTTCGTCCCAAACATACGGGAAATTGCCGTCTGCGGACTGCCACAATTCGACATCTCGCAGAAAGCGTTGACAAGCCCATACGTTTTTTTGGCAAGCCGGAATAGTCTGGTTAATACACTCACGCGAATATTTTTCAATTCGTTCTAATACGGTCATATCGCGTCCAGCAGTTCGTCTGTTTCGTCTTTCTCCGGTTCTTTGCTTTGCCGCTTCGGGATGTTTTTCACCTTTGCCAGCGGGTTCAAAAATAATCGGTCTTCCATCTGCATCAAAATTGTAGCCTTAGAATTTATAGCCTTGTCGATTGAAATAATCCCATCGGTTGAAATTATGTATTCAACCTTTTTCCACATCCTTTTCGCAACATCCTTCCCGCGCCCAATCTCAAACTCAGACAAAACCTCTTCCATCTCAAAAGAGGTAAAATCTATATTAGCAATCCGCGCCCTATGCTCAAGTAAATCACGGTACTCTGCATACAGCATACAATACCGCGCCAAATGCCCCTCATCAGCCGATGATATAAATGCCTGACCAGAGTATTTTTCAACCAGCTCACCCCACTTGGCATAAGCAATTTTGTTTTCAGCGACAAAGGCAGGGCAACAAAGCGACTCCCCACCGAAAGCAATCTGGCTATTTTTCCGATGCTCAATTTCAGCTTTGGTCAAGTGCGTATCGCCGAGCAGTTCAAGTGGTTTTGCGTTCATGCGGTCTATAATTCCTAATTTAACGAGTTAAACAGCGAAATTTAAGCAAAAAGGAACATTTTATTTACAAGGA
>JBOFQC010000529.1:0-1851 GCA_051660725.1 Thermoguttaceae bacterium | reverse complement strand
CAGGCGGTGTAAGTTGGCTGGCAATAAACTGTTTCGTCCGCTCAATGTCGTGAGAAGTTATATTCGAATTCAGGTCCGTTGAAAGAAACTTTTCACGAATCGCACCTAAAAAATGGCCGTAAACGCGATTCGAGTCGAGAAAACGCACCTCCATTTTTGTCGGGTGAACGTTCACGTCGAACATTTCCGGCGACATTTCAAGATGTAAAAATGCGATTGGAAATCGACCAACCGTAAGAATTCCGCGAAACGCTTCCGTAAGCGCATGTTGCAACGACTTGTCACGGATGAATCTGCCGTTAATGAAAAAGTACTGCATCCGGTTATTCGTGCGGCTGATCTTCGGATGTCCGACGAAACCACTGACACCAACTTCACCGCGTTTACTTTCGATGTAAATCAAATTATCAGCAATTTCTTTTCCAAACAGTTTTGCAATCCGTCCGATTTTTTCCGTCTCGGGTGGCAGTTCGTGAACCAATTTGTCGTTGTGCCGCAAAGTAAAATGGATTTCCGGCTTTGGTATCGCTATTCGTACAAACGCTTCCAAAACGTGGCCGAACTCCGTTGAAACGGAACGCAGATATTTCGTTCTAACCGGCGTGTTAAAGAACAGATTTGCAATTTCCAGGAACGTTCCAACGGGCATTCCACATGGTGTCACTTCGGTAAACATGCCGCCGTCACTTCGCATTTCCGCACCTTCCGGCGACTCAGCGGTACGACTGCGGAGAATAAGCCGACTGATTTCGGCAACGGAAGCGAGAGCTTCGCCGCGAAAACCAAATGTTTTTATACGAAAAAGGTCGTCTGTTTCAAGAACCTTACTCGTTGCGTGTGGTGAAAGTGCAAGAACCAATTGGTCTTTTGCGATTCCACATCCGTTGTCTACAACGCGGATAAGCTCGGTTCCCCCTTTTTCAATTGAAACGTCAATTCGTGTAGCGCCGGCGTCAACGGAGTTTTCGACCAATTCTTTCACGACGTTCGCAGGCCGTTCGATAACCTCGCCGGCTGCGATTTTGTTTATCATACTACGTGAAAGCTGGTGAATAATCGGCACGTGTATAGGTGATAAGGGACCTGCCGTCAAGGCGGTGCGTTTCGCGTGAAGTGAATCGCCTCCCGTTGGTCGGCTTATAAGGGTGATAAGTGATAGGTGATAGAATTTAGGAGTTGGAGGCAGAAATTTCGAATCACCTGCTCACCTGTTCACCGACCACCTCAAATTATCTAACATCTTCTCTACTGTAACGCTGCGACGTAACGTTCGGCATCGAGGGCGGCCATGCAGCCGGTTCCGGCGGCTGTAATCGCTTGTTTGTAATAATCGTCGGCGACATCACCGGCGGCAAAAACACCTTCAACGCTGGTGTTCATGCGGTGTGGTATCGGACGTAAAATAAATCCTTTTTCGTTAAGGTCGATTTTTCCCTTGAGAAAAGCGGTATTCGGCGTGTGTCCAATAGCGAGAAACATTCCGGTAACAGGCAAAGTCAAATCGGGTTCGCCAACGGTACTTTGTAAAATGACACCAGTGACACCATCAGTGTCGTCGCCGAGCACTTCTTTCGGCACACGATTCCAGACGATTTCGATTTTCGGATGTTCGGCAGCCCGCTTTGCCATTATTTTCGAGGCGCGAAGCTGGTCACGGCGGTGTACCAAGTATACTTTCGACGCAAATTTCGCAAGGTAATCCGCTTCTTCAACTGCTGAATCGCCGCCTCCGACGACTATTAGTTCCTTGTTTCTGAACCGAGGTAATGCTCCGTCACACACGGCACAAGCACTTACGCCGTGATTTTTGAATCGGGTCTCGGAATCCAAGCCCAAGTAATTTGCCCTCGC
>JBOFQC010000528.1:0-3881 GCA_051660725.1 Thermoguttaceae bacterium | reverse complement strand
TTTTTCCTTGCGTCTCTCGCAAGCGGACTGTCTTTGCAGTACTTCGCTAACATGTTATAAGACACTTCCGCTTCCTGCCAATTCTGCTTTCGCATAGCAATTTCACCGCGCAGGTACAAAACCCGATCAATAATCGATTGGTCCGGCGGGTGGTCGCATAATTCACGTATGTACTTTTCAGCCAAGTCATCATTGTTACTTTCGTATGCCAAATATGCAAGAGCCCAAGTTGCGTGCGACCAATAATCGCCAGTTGGATAATCATCATGAACAGCCAGAAATTTTTTCTTGGCATCAAACTTATTATTACTCGTCATGCTGTCCCAACCGAGATAAAACAAAGCTCCGTTAGCTCGTTTATTGTTTGGAAACTCGTTCGAAATAAGCCGATAATTTTCCAAAGCCTGTTCTACGTCACCTTCTTCTTTATAATATTTTGCAGAAATCCAAAGCGCCTCGACGTATTGGTCCGTGTTTTGGTATTGCGAAAGTATCAACTCACACATTGTGTTCGCTTCTTCCGTATTACCTAATTCGAGGTTTACTTCACAACGCAGAAGTGCCGCTTCCGCACCAGTCTGCTTTAACGGATTACTGCTTAACAGTTTCAAAAGCAATTCGTCCGCTTTCTCATATTCTCTTTTTCTAACCAGATCACGACTTTGCCGAAGCATTCTTACGTGAGCCTGCTGGTTTTTAATTGCGCTGTAACCGTCATCCAAATCGTCGCCAAATGAGGAGCCGTTGCCAGAAGAATTATTGTTTCCCCAACGGTCCGAGTTGCTATTATTACCAGAGCTGCTGCTACCGGGATTCCTGTTTCCACTCCCCGGCCAAGGGCGGTTGCCTGCAATGCCAGAACCTGAGCCGCTACTAGAGCCGCTGCCGTTTGGTCCTCTGCCGGGTCTTGTAGAAGCGGTACTTCCGTTTCCTCTGTTTGGACGTGGTGGGCTGACCGACCCGCCAACCGGCACAATTTCATCTTTGTCAACAACGGTGATTTTTCCGAAATCGATACCGTCTTCTGAACCCGCATCAACCGGGATTTTTATCGAATCGGAACCGCCGCCAAGTACGCCACTTGATCCTTTGCCAGAAGCAACATCCGCGAGAACCGTTGCTGTACGGTCAATGATTTTCGTTTGCCGTGCGTCGTCCATGTCTGCAAACTTATTCATAGCGACGAAAACCGCATTGCTTTTATCTTTTTCACCGAGATTTGCGTAAGAAAGCGAAAGCAATGAACACGCACGGAGAAAGTTTTCTTCCGTTAATTTGGCCGACTTCGTTGCACTACTCGTCGTGGGAGTCGTGGTTGTTGCGCCAGACGTTAGGCCGCCTAGCCCTGTAATCACCGACGATGTGCCAGACGGGTTGTAATATTGGAAATCAATTGTTTTGCTTAACGTGTTGTATTTTGGCCTCAAAAGCTCTTCGAGTAAAACAACAGCGTTTTTCCAATCGTTTACACTTGCGTAATATCTGGCCTTTTGTCCTTTTATCTGATCCTTTACCGCGTCACCTTGCGGCGATTGGTCTAGGTCGGACAGCAATTTCTTTGCTTCTTCTATTTTTTGAAGTCCGAAATAACAACGAACCTGAAGCAAAAAGTCTTCCGCAGTTGGATTTTTTATCTGTTTTACAAGTTCCAACGACTTGTTGTAACTTTGCAGTCCAGCTTCAGATTTTGCTCGAACACGTATTGAATCGTTTTTCAACGAGCTTTGCGGATACATGCGTTCGAAAAATACCAACCTTGCAATCGCTTCGTCATAATTTCTTTGCTCATACAGCATACATCCCCATTCGTAATTTGCGCTTTCGGCCAAATCGGTACGGCTAGTATCACCTGCCAATCTTCTGAAAATCGGAGTCGCTTCGTCGTATTTTCCAAGTCGGGCTTTTGACCAAGCGTAACCGAACAGTGACTCGTTATAAAATTCGCCTTTTGGATACAATGTTACCGATTGGTTGAAGTACCATTCGGCTTCCTGAGCGCATTCTTTCGCTGCGGGTATGTCGTGGTTCTGCTTCGCTACTGCGTAATTTTGTCGTGCCGTTTCGCCTAAATACGTCAATGTCCTGGAGTTCCGTGAATCGTCTGGGAACTCGATTATAAACGCGAAAAGAAGTTTATAAGCCAATTCGTATTCTTTCGCAGTAAATATTATTTCACCGGCACGAAAAAGCGCTTCCGACCCGAAATCGCTCGTATGAGCAATTTGCATTGCGGTTTTGAACTTGTTTCTGTACGATTCGTCCGACCTGAAATCGCTGATTGGTGAATCCAGCAATGCAAGAATCTGTCCACCAAGAATATTATTCAAATGAGTAATCGCTGAATTTATATCACCGGTTTGCACATACGACTCGGCAATGAAATACTCCGCAGAATTCTTTTCCGAGTGGTTCGGATACTTGCTCAAAAAAGCCTTGAACTCGGTAATTGCTTTGGCATACTGCCCTTGCTGGTAAGAGGTTTTCGCAATTGCTAAACTGTCAGAACCGGCTTCCGCAGCCTGTACCGTTTGCACGGAAAATCCAACGCCGCTAAGAAAATCAAACGGTTGAAAACAGGTTGCTAAAACCAGTAGCATTAACGATACACCGCAGACGATGCGAGCTTTAGTCTTCAGCTCCGAAAACCCAGCTCCGTATAAACCTGCCACTGAACGCGACTTCTTCTGCAAAAATGGCGACGAAATATATGATGTCATGTTACCCGAATTCCTTTTCGGCTGTTTTATTGATACTTTCCAAAAAAATATCTTATATTGATAAATTCGCGCGAAGTATACAATATTAAGAAAATCATGGCAAGAGATATTTCTTTGCATTTTTCCTGTACTTGATACATTTCGACTTTTGATGTATGTTTGAAGTATTCATAATTATACTGTACAACGTCATAAAGATGACATTTTCCAATAATGGGATTTGTGAATGTAATAAGAATGAAACTAACAAAATCACGGGAAACGAAACCGACCAACGGGAGGTGATACACTTCACGCGAAGCGCACCGCCATGCCGTGCTACGGTTTTACAAGAAAAATGCGTGGAGTATACAATGCCAATCCGAGTAATCTGCAAGAAATGTTTAAGCAAAATAAATGCAAAAGACGAGCTTCTCGGTCAAGTTCGACGTTGCCCCAAATGCGCAGAACCACTTCTTATCCAACCGGAACAGGAAACCGCTGCTGTTCCGGTTCCGCCGCCAGTTGTAAAAACCGCTGCGCCCGCGCAAAAACAACCAATTCAAGCCCCGAAACCTGTTCAAGACCAACAAATATTGGTTCACAACGCAGCTCCGACTTTGGGATCGGTTGGTAATTTCCCACGAAAACTAAACTTTTTGAACAAGTATTTCGTTCTCGGTCCAGATCGGTTACTCGCAACTTGGGAAAACGGTCAAGGCTGGTCAGTGAACGTTGGAAACGGCTTTTTGCCTGCCAAGCGAAATCCTCAGGCGATTCCTGATCAAGGCACTTTCGCTTTGGTGGAACTTGCTGTAAATGAAACACCTGAGGGGCACAAACTCTCCGGAATCCGCTTTTACAAAGTATCCGGACGGGGAGCATTAATGGCTTTGACAAGAAATGAAGACGACATCTTGTCTAAAATAGATTCCGCTGTGCCACTTCTGAAAATGCAAAAAGTCGCGTTGATAACGCATCTTCGCAAGCAATTTATGGGCGATTTCCTTTCCCACGCGGAAGAAATTATGGAATTTTTGTCCAACGACGACCTGACTTCGACCGAAGTTGGACAATTCCAACCATTACAGTAATCTTTGTTGCGGTATCGTTTTCACGGCCAAGAGCGTATCCAACCGCTGTTCATGTTCTTGGATCGTTTCCGACGAAACTTGAAGCGGAGCC
>JBOFQC010000527.1:0-3663 GCA_051660725.1 Thermoguttaceae bacterium | reverse complement strand
TCGCACGATCGCCGCCACAGTAAAGATTACGAAGGTAGTCCGGACAGCAGTGTGGCGATGATTTATATTTCGATGATTCAAAAAATGGCTTCCCGCCTTGAAAAACTCGGACTCTGAGAGTTTAGGGACTGCTTCTAAGGACGGATTTTACATAAGTTCCAGCAATCAGAGCAATTCCAATTCATTGCGATGTAGTATACTGTCGCCCGGCATAAACTGCATGTTTTCCAATTTAGGGTAAGCTGAAGATAATCAGCATTAAACATTGAAAAACTCGGAAAAGGAGCCGATCTATTCACGCCTGAACGGCAGGTTCCAGCCCATACCGGGCTCCGGTATATCACGAATCAGAAAAATGTCACACACCGACTATTTTTGTTGATCAGTTTCGTTAATTCCAATTTGTAGCCTCCTTTTGCTACACCAACAAGACCATCTTCCGAAGTCCAATTGCCTGAATAATCTGTTGACTCCTTTACTGCATCGAGAATTTTCGATTCATCTGACACCCAATTACCGTCTTCAAGTTTCAGGTTTAATGCCACATGATCCCCTCGTCGAAGAAATTGCCGTGATGTAGCTGTAGTACAACTTCTGTCGACTAAACCATATTCAGCATCGCACGTCAAAATCATCTTTGTGACCCCATTTGATATCTGGATGGTACCACCGAATGGACGTGCTTTTCTGGGAGATTAAGGATCATACAGCATGCCTGTTACCATGTGCTTGTAAACGTCGCTCCTGGTTTGAGTAGTTCGTAGCAGTTAGTGGTGTCACTCTCAGCAAAAACCTATCTACAAAACAAGAGAATTGTCGTCTATGCGAGCATTATCGTCTCCTACCACTTCTTTTTCGCGGTCCCGTCAACGAGTTCGTTAAATTTTTCAGCGGAAATCGTTTCGCTTAAGAAACTAACGGAACCGCCTCGTTGAGTCGCGTTACAACCGCCGTTATGTTGGCTTCCGATTCCGTCTCTCATTTTTTTGGCAACTCTGTCAAACCCGCCGAGTTTCGGTTCGGTAGTGCCGTTGCCTTCTGACATTTTTTGCGGCGGCCAAACTTCGACAAGTAACAATGTATTAGGCGTGTCCGGCACTTCGCCGTTTTCTCGTTTAATCATTGCGTATGTCGTTTCGTCTTCCGCTAATTCAGTCGTTGGGCAGCGGAAGTATTTTTCGCCCTCTTCACCGAGGTAAGGTAAAATCGCGGTTCGCCAATTACCGTCAGGAAATTTCCCGTGTTCGGCCTCGTAGCGTAAAAGAGCAAGATTCAACCGTGACATATTCTCGACGCACTGTATCCGATTCTGAGCATCACTTAACGCTTTTACGGTTGAGTTCATCATCATTAATAGCACATCGCTGACTTGTTTCGAGCGGCTGTTTACAAAAATATACTTTAACGGATTCGTTGACGGCACTGCTTTGTCTGCCGTAAAGCCATGTTTCACATCTTTGATAATAGTGTCGAACCAATTATTTGTGTTTTTCATCACTACGTTTGAGTTTATGCACCAACTCGCAGCTAATGGTGGCAAAAATGGTATATTGGTAACGGCAGACTCGTTAACAGTTTTGTTGCTATGATATACCATTTGCATACATGACAAGGTGTACAAGCGTTCAAACTCCAAGCACTCCTCAATTGTAGCGGATTTTGAGATCGCATCAATTTCACTTTGAAGTCGCGCCAGCTGCTGTGCCGTTGGTTTGTGTTCAGGATTTCCGTAAATATCAATTGCCCAACCAATCCCCTCAATTGCAGCACCAACAAGCCAATTGAAACTTACTGGCTTACGTACATGTCGGCCTAATCGCATACAAGTAATTTTATCGTCAATTGCACCGTCAATATCACCGATCCCTTTTCGATAATTCGCTCGAATTTGTAACGTTCTTGTCCAATCCCTTGTAATTTGTACTTCACACAAACTTCCAATCAAATCAATTAGTTCTTCTTCATCACTGTCTCGAAAAAGTGGGAAGCAAAACTCCGGTTTTCGGGTCGCCTCGGCAATGATCTCAAGCGGTTTTTCAGACGCTTTTACCCAATCTTCCATGAACGGCAACTGCTGCAAAGTCCACGGGGTTTGGTAAAGCACATCTCGTAAAATAGACAATTTCTCTTGACTTGAGTTCTCCGGTTTGAAATTTTCCAGCAATTCATCTGTGAGTTTACCGTTTTTGTCGAGTTCGGTGATGTATGATTCAGCGGACCACTCTTCCGGTTTGACGTCAAGTATCGGCGGCGTGTCTGGATCGAGTCCGACCTTTTCGTAAACCTGACGCCTCAGAGGAACCGGGTCCAACTTTATGGTTTCTTGCTGATTTGTCTTTTTATTATATACATTTTTCTCATACTTGAATTGGTCGCCGAGGTTCTTGAGGATGAGTCGAAACCCGTTCTCGTCTGTCTTCATCTCCGGCGGATAAAGTTTTTCTTCGAATGCCCGAAAGTAATCGATCCGTTTTCCGTCAGCGGTGCGAGGCTCGGTGACGTAAGTCGTTTCTTTGGAAATTTTTAGCGGCTGCCAGTTTACCACGAACAAACTACTTACAATAAATAAAATGGTAAAATTAATCACAAATCGCCTTAATCGCTTTCGTTTACGCTTAACCGCCTCTTTTGGTACTGTTTCGCTGATAATGTTAATTGCGTCTTGTTTATCTGTACTCATGGCTGAGAATATTGGTTGGTGAATAACGGTAATTGCTGTTCATTCAATCTTTCATACGTCTGGTTTTGCGGCGACTGAATCGACGGGTTCAGCACCTTAAACGCCCCGAAGCAGAAAATGCAGCCGACAAGGACACCAACACCGGCCCCAATCATAAGCCCAATCAGCATTGAACTTATACGAATCGACTGGACGTATTGGGAAAGCGAAAGTGTAACTTCATTTTTTCCGGCAGTTACAATTGTTTCTACCAGTTTTTCTTCTGAAATGGGTGTTTTTTTATCACTTTTGTCACTTTCGGCAAGTCGACACTGTTCGAGCAGCAAAATGTATGCGAACGGTTGGAACGCTTCCCGTTCGATTGTCGGTTGGATTTGCGACAATCTGGCCTCAAGTGAACTTAGCTCAGGTGAAATGTCGAGCTGTTTGGAAATTTGTAGGTTTGACATTTTACGAAAGTGCGTTTTTCAAATTTTCAAGTGCGGATTTGTAATGTCGGTGAACGGTTGCACGCGGTTGATTTACAGCGTCGGCGATTTCGTCGAAAGTAAGTTCGCCCCAGATTCGTAGGAAAACTATTTCACGCTGCTCAAACGGTAACTTTTCGAGAGCCCCTCGCATTTCCTCGATTTCGAGCGGATCATCTGCCGGTTTGGTAAATTTCAACTCAAGTTGTTTTCCGGCGATTTCTTCCCGATTTTTTCGACGTGAATCAGTTCGGTGTATGCTAATGGCTGTGTTTCTGACGGTTCTGAACATCCAAGCGGGTAGATTATCCGGCTTGCCAAACTCACTGCTGTATCTGACAAGTTTCAAAAATGCTTCCTGCACAACATCATCTGCGTTTTCGCAGCTCCACTGTTGCGCGTAAAAAAGCAGAGAAGGCAATTTCTCCTCCAGGAATTTGAGCAGATAATCAGCATGTAGCGTTTTATTATTCATAAGCGGTAAAGCAGCAAATTCGCTTCTGTATTATCACCACT
>JBOFQC010000526.1:0-2458 GCA_051660725.1 Thermoguttaceae bacterium | reverse complement strand
GGCCAGTCGCGGGATTCGGCTTGTCGGCCAAAACATAAGCTCCTTTTGCAACACCGGATGCGGCAGCGTATTTTTCCCGGTCAACTGTTGGAAGGTTTTGCCGCGTGAAAATAAGAACGGACGGTGTCGTTTTCGATTTCAACGCAACTTTATACGCTTCACACACTTCGTTTGCGTCAGCGGGACGTATAACGTAAAGGTTCGGAATCGCCCGTAATGACGCCAAATGCTCAACCGGCTGGTGAGTCGGGCCGTCTTCGCCGACACCAATTGAATCGTGCGTGAAAATGAACATTGTCGGTATCCGCATCAGTGCAGCAGCCCGAATCGGGGGACGCATGTAATCGGCAAACACAAAAAACGTCGCACAAAACCCTCGCAAACCGGAAAGCACCAAACCATTTGTGACCGCTCCCATTCCGTGTTCGCGTATGCCGAAGTGGAAGTTTCGGCCAGCTGGAGTTTCAATTGAGAAATCGCCCGCTCCCTCAAACGTTAATTCCGTTTTGTTGGACGGGGCAAGGTCCGCACTTCCGCCGAGCATCCACGGAATGTTTTGGGCTGCTTGGTTGAGAACCTTTCCACTGGAAGCACGGGAAGCGACCCCTTTCGCATCTGCCGGGAACGGTTTAATCGCAGCGTCCCAATTCGCAGGCAAATTGTTTTCGCCGATGAGTTTCAGTTCTTCAGCAAGTTCGGGGTATTCTTTTTTATAAGCGTCGAAAAGTTTCTGCCAATCAGAGTACGCACTGGCACCACGTTTGCCAATACCGTTTTCAAAAAGTTTGTAAACGGAATCGGCTACAACGAATTTTTCGTTTTCCGGCAGTCCGTAAACTTTTTTCGTCGCACGGATTTCGTCTTCACCGAGCGGGGCACCGTGTGCTTCGTGTGAGCCTTGCATTTTCGGGGCGCCGAAAGCGATTTTGCTTTTCACGATTACAAGCGTCGGTCTTTCAGTTGTGGTGTCAAATTGGTCGAACGCTTTTCTTAAAGCGGGCAAATCATTCACGTCGGCGACATTAATGACATTCCAACCGTAAGCGAGAAAACGGCCTTTCACACATTCCGTAAACGCCAAGTCGGTGTCACCTTCAATTGTGATTTTGTTGTCGTCATAAATCCAGCAGAGATTCGACAACTTCAGGTGTCCGGCAAGTGAAGCGGCTTCTGAAGCGACCCCTTCCATCATGTCACCGTCACCACACACGGCGTAAACCTTGGAATCGAACAACGTGTGATTTGGTCGGTTATATCTTCCAGCGAACCATTTTGACGCAATTGCGAAACCGACACTAGACGCCACACCTTGTCCCAGCGGACCGGTTGTAATTTCGACACCACTTGTGTGACCGAACTCCGGATGCCCTGCACAACGGCTTCCAAGTTGACGGAAGTTTTTTATATCCTCAATTGAAACCGCACTTTGTGTCGTCGGCTGACCGGTTTTAGAATCCAACTGTTTGATACCGCTTAAATGTATAAGCGAATAAATCAACATTGAAGCGTGTCCGGCAGACAGAATGAATCGGTCACGGTTTGGAAACTGCGGATTGAGCGGATCGTATTTCATCCGTTCGTTAAAAAGCAAGTAGCCAAGTGGTGCCAGTGCCATTGGCGTGCCCGGGTGACCACTATTCGCAGCCTGAACTGCGTCCATTGACAAAGCGCGAATGGTGTTAATCGCCAAAAGTTCTTGTTCTGTTGACATGATAAAATTTTAATAATAGAAAAATTACTTACAGGAATAATAAGTATAAAAAAACGAGCCGCTAGTGTCGCGAAGACTAAGCCTGAAGTAGAAAATCTACCCGTAAGCTCTGCTTTGCAACACCTACGGCTCGTAGGCTATCTTAAATAAATCGTTTATATATTTATTTGCTTTCGCCGAGAATCCAGTGAACCATACGCTTTAACGTAATGCCACCTTCTTTCGCAACTTGTTCGACTGTTTTCGACGGATCTTTAACGAATTGCTGGTCAAGCAAGCAATTTTCGGCAACGAAAGTTTTCATGCGTCCGTCAACGATTTTTTCGATAATGTTTTCCGGCTTACCGGCATTATTTACTTTAACTTCTTCGACGACAATTGCGCGTTCTTTGGCGAGCATATCCTGGTCGAGTTCGTCTTTGCACAAAACTCTCGGCTTCATTGAAGCGATGTGCATACAGATGTCGCGGGCAAGTTCGGTGTTCGTTCCTTCAATTTCGAGCATGACACCAATACCAGCATTGTGGTGAACGTAAGTTCCACACGGTGCGTTGATACGAATCATACGGCTTAAGCGGAAAACTTCACGAATTTTGTTGACGAGATCATCGTATTCGTGCCGAACTGTAACCGACTTACCGGGTGACGGTTGGTCAAGCAGTTCGTCGGCAGTCGTGGCACCGGGGCCTTCCGCGAGCTGTCTTGCCATTGCACCGATAAGTGCGATGAATTCTTCGGTGTTCGATA
>JBOFQC010000525.1:0-2296 GCA_051660725.1 Thermoguttaceae bacterium | reverse complement strand
TGTCCGGACGTGATGCAATGTCCGTTCACACTCCGAAGTGTCCGCTTCGGGAAATTTATCATCACGAAACGTTAAGAAAATTACAGAATCGCGGCATAAAATTCAATTTTACTTCGCGTGTGGCGAAAATCTGCTGCGATAACGATTCACCGAACACGGAATCAGGGCAACGTCTTGTCAATTCACTGGTTCTGGCGGACGGATCAGTAAGAAAATTCGACAAATACATTCTCGCAATTCCACCTTATCGGGCCTGGAAACTACTCGAGGAATCGGATTTGACCGATTTTTCCGACACACTTGATTTCGGACGATTTGAACTCGGCGCAATAACGTCGCTCCACCTCTGGTTTGACCGACCTGTTTTACCGACATCGCAGCGGCAATACGCCATTTTAGGTGGTGTCGGCCAATGGATTTTCATGCCTTTACACGGTGAACACGAATTTTTGTCACCCGATGTTGTTGGCCAAAACAATTCCGGTGTGAAGTCGCACGAAAAAGTGTTTTACCACCAAATCGTAGTAAGTGCTTCGCATCGGCATTTGTCCGACATTGAACTTACTTCGCAAGGGAGCAAATTATTGGTGGAACGCGCACTTAACCATTTGAAAGAGGTGTTACCGGAGTCGTTTACCGGTTCAAACCAAGCGAATCTTATTCACTCGAGGGTGTCAACGGTGTATGACGCCGTTTTTTCGCCGACGCCGAAGATTTTCAGATTCCGTCCTCCGCAGCAAACCCCGATTTCCAACCTTGCCTTGGCCGGCGACTGGACGCAAACTGATTGGCCCGCTACAATGGAAGGTGCAGTTCGTAGCGGTCAAAAAGCGGTTGAAGTTTTGAAATGAAATTCTAATTCCTGTCAATCACGACACCGGGTTCGCGTTCGATTTGGCCGATGACATACTGCGGCACGCGGCAGTGGATGATTGCACGGGTTTCTTCGTATTCCCGTGAAAGTATCTCACCCTCTTTCGCAAGATAAGCGGGTATCTTACCGTTTTCAATCGGCAGTTCCACTCGTATGTCAAGAAATTCCTTGCTCAGCAGATCGGAAACGGCGGCGGCAAGTTTTTCAAGGCCGACACCACTTGCCGCACTGATTGGCACAGCACTCGGAAATCTTTCGAGAATAATGTCGAGTTTTTCCGGCGATTCCAATGCGTCGATTTTATTCAAAACGAGCAAAATGTCTTTCTCTTCAATTCCAATCTCTCGAAGCACATTATTCGCGGCCGTAACTTGTTGTATAAGTTCCGGATTAGTGGAGTCGGCAACATGCAAAAGCAGATTCGCCTGATTTGCTTCTTCAAGTGTCGCACGGAACGAAGCTATCAAGTGCGTCGGCAAATCGCGGATGAAACCAACCGTGTCGCTTAACAGAACCGGCCCCCAACCGGGCAGAAACCATCTGCGTGTTCTGGTGTCAAGCGTTGCGAAAAGCTGATCCTTTACATACACATCCGCTTCGGTCAGCCGATTTAAAAGCGTGCTTTTGCCGGTGTTCGTGTAACCAACCAGACACACAGTACGGGTCCCTTTCCTTGCCGCAACCTCACGTTGACGCCGTGCGTGAATGTTTTTCAGCTGCTCTTTCAAATCGAGAATACGTTTTTGAGCCAGTCGGCGGTCAACTTCGAGCTGTTTTTCACCCGGTCCACGTAAACCGACACCACCTACTGTTTGCCGTTCAAGGTGCGTCCACATTTTTCGTAATCGTGGCAACGAATATTCAAGTTGCGCAAGTTCAACAGCCAGACGGGCTTCGTTCGACTGGGCACGTGAAGCGAAAATGTCGAGAATCAGTTCCGTTCGGTCCAGCACTTTGACTTTAAGTTCCTGCTCAAGGTTTTTCGTCTGAGCTGGTCCGAGATCGTTGTCGAAAATAACAACGTTGGCGTCATTCGACTCGACCATTATTTTTAGTTCTTCGAGTTTGCCAGAGCCGATATAGGTCGCGCCTTCAGGCTTCCGTCTACGTTGAGTTAGTTCACCGACAACAAAAGTACCAGCCGCAATTGCCAAACCGTGTAGTTCGTCGAGTGGTTTTTCGGTCTTGCCTTCACCTTCAAGGTATACGCCAACCAAGACTGCCCGTTCACTTTGGATACTTTCCTTACGTGTAAGGCGGTCAGCGTGTGTCGAGGCGTCAAATCGTTCTTTAGTGGATATTTCTTCAAATGTATCAAATGACATAAATTAACGAGAAGGTGAGCAGGTAAACGGGTTAGGTAAGCGAGCCGCCTGCATGAGTTGGCGGGTAAACTACAATTAAACGTACAACTTAAACAGA
>JBOFQC010000524.1:0-11769 GCA_051660725.1 Thermoguttaceae bacterium | reverse complement strand
GTTCCCAACCGATTCTGGTCGTACAACTTCCTCACAACCGACAGACGAGATAAAATTTTCTGCCGAAGCGCAAAAGTTAAGCGAAACGTCAGCTATTTCGTCTTCTGAAAATACGTCCGCACCGAGACTCGACCTGATTAACAAGATTCGAGCCGAAATCGCTGCTGGAACCTACGAAACACCAGAAAAATTAGACATCGCTCTAAATAGAATGACAAACTCATTCTAAAATCATTATGTCAACTTTCGAGGATGACAGATATCAATGGGTCGAAACGTACTTTGTGCTTCTCGACCCAACAAAACGCCCCAAAGCTGACGCTGTAAAAAAAGGAATCGGCTCGATTTTCAGCGTTACATGGGTTCGGAAACTGGAAGTCGACCCGGAAGGAAAATTCGTCTCTCTTTCAATTGTCTCTGAAACGGATAACGCTGCAGTAGACATTATCTACCAAGCCGGCGAACAGGTTGTCTACGAAATTGAAGCTCTTGCCGAAGAATTAGCGCAATTAACGCCAACAAAAAGAAATCGGAATAAAATCGAAAAAGCAAAACAGTGTAGCGCAAAGCTGGAAGTACTGCACTTTGAGAAAATTCTTGAACCAATAGAGTCACCAAAAAAACAGTTTTCTTCTGAATTGGGTAATAACGAATCTGCTTTCGGCACCATAACCGACTTCTCAAAATTCGACCCGTTTGCGTCTCGAAAACATTTTAAGTTTGATCCTGATAATTATATTGCCGAGAGCGATTCGCCCAATTTGCCAAAAGATTTCGGATTCGACGAAAAGTTTAACGACTACGCTGGGTTTAACAAACACATTGAAATTGACGATTGCGTTGACAATTCGGAAAGACTTGATCCAAACACCCTTATTCAAACGCTTGAACTACTTTGTTCGCTGACTGACGGAGTCGCAATTGACCCGGCAAGCGGAGCTGTTTTATAAGCAATGAATGTTGGAAACGCTTATCCAGGATCAGCGGCTAAACACAAATGACAAATTAAATTTGGCGGTGTACTACTCGGTTGGTTTGTCAGCTTTGCTTCTTATTCTTTCTTTATCTTTCCAGCGATTATGAATCCACCAATACTGGTCGGGGCAGTCACGAATACCTTCTTCCAATAAAGTCGTGTACCACTGCGTTATCTGCTTGACATTTTCCAAACCGGGAACCGGAACAAGTGGATCAAAGATTCCGGACACTTTCATTTCAAATTGGAACAGCTTTTCTGGCTTACGTATAGCATAACAAACCACAATTGGTGCGTTGAACTGCAGACAAAGTAACGCAATTGCTTTGTATGCCGAAACACGACGCCCAAAAAAATCAACGAAGCAACCTTTCGAACCGGCAGATTGGTCGGCCAAAAACGCCATTGTGTCGTTTCGCTCCAAAACTTCCAATATTAGGTCGTATCCGTCATTTTTAGGAACAATGTATTGACCAGTCGCTTCCCGAAACTCTTTGATAAAATTGTCCAAATACTTATTATCCAAATTTCTCGCTACTGTGTAAGTTGGGTATCCTAATAGTCCGAGCATGTAACCACCCAACTCGAAATTACCGAAATGGCCTGTCATTATTATAACTGGTCTGCCGGAACAAAGCAGCTTAAGAGTCGGCACAACACTGTCCAAACAGATGTGCTTGCGCCAGTTAGTTTCTCTTATCACACGTGGAGTGTGCGCAACTTCTGCGACAAGCATGAAAAGATGCTCCCACATCTTTAAAGCAAGTTTCTTGCGTTGCTTATCACTAAGCTCAGGAAAAGCATGACTTAGATTCTCGTTTAATAGCTTACCACGTACTTTTAGTACATCGCAAGCTAAAATTGCGAGTCCTTTTGCACATGTCTGGCATGTTTCTATTCGAAGAGATTGGATTATACAAATGAAAATCCGAACCCCTAGATATACAAGGTAATCTATCACAGGTGAACAGGTGAGCAGGTGAACAGGTGAACAGGTGAACAGGTGAGCAGGTGATAAGTGGCTTCTAAAATTCCACCTGCTCACCCTATAACCTGTTCACCTATAACCTGTTCACTTATTAACGGGTGGTGCGGCAATTGAAGTGCGTTTTACCGCCGGGGGTTGACTTGGCAGATTATTTGACAAATTTTTAGTTTCGGAAGTACGAACAGGTGCTGGTTTCCTATTCATTGCCGGCACCTGCATGCTCATTTCTTCTGCTTGCGTCGTAAGAGACGGGTGCTCATTGACACTTTCGGAAGTCCCACGAGATAACGGCTGAGTATTCGAACCAAACGAATTGGTTTGTTCTTTTCGGAAATTCTGGTCGGTTAGCTTTTCGATAAATTTTTCCGACACAGAGCTAAGCTTAATTATTTCACTTTGCGGCTTCGATCCGTCTCGCATGGTCGGCGTCACAATCAAAATCACTTCCGCTCCCGCTGCTTGGCGTCGACGTACCTCTTCAATGGTTGCTGTTTCTTCAGGTGTAAGAGATGATTCATCCCGCAAATTATCAGTGATGTCAGCACTTGCGTGAATCATATTCGAGTCATGTAACGAATTGTTATCTTGAAACGAACTGGGCGAAATAGAATCTGACGGAATACTCGTGGTGCCGCCCAATGAACCGGCAAACGCATCACGATGTACGGGATTCACACTGTGAGAAACCTGCGAAATCGCACTGTTTTGTTGCTTGTACTTTGCAAAATTATGGTCGACCAATGACGGCTGCTGATACACAGGTGATAATTTTTTTCGATCCAGCAGTAGTCGTATCATTTGAGCTGGCACAAAATGTCCGTCATTAGTATTCACGTCGCCGGTATTGCATACGCCAACGAGGCTTCCGTCTGCGGAAAAAAGTCCGCCCCCGCTTCGCCCTTGAGTCGGCGCTCCAGAAACGTGAATGTAATAATAAGGTGTCCGTGTGTTCTGCGGACTGGTTCGATCCGTTGAAATAACGGTGTGCTGCATCGGTCTGGGTGGGATTCCGCCGTCACAACCAATCGAGATCAAGGTTTCGCCGGTCTGGATTTTATCTTCTGCCGCTACCGGAATTGCATTGACTGGAACCGGTGGGACAATACTCACTAAAGCAATGTCGTTTTCCATGTCAAATTCATCGTACATGTAACATTTTCCTGTAACTTTAATCGTTGAAGCATTAGGATTTCGCGTCTGGCCCTCTTCGAAAAGAACGACTTCAATTTCGCCTTGACCTTTTGTTTCACGGAACAAATGTCCGCAAGTCAGAATCAACGCCTCACCGTTTCTTGTGTCGATTATCGTGCCCGTTCCTTGCGAAACTCCGCCGGGGTCAGATACATTGATTAGCACTGAAGCTGCCAGAAATCGCGGAACCTGTTGGTTGAAGTTATTTCCTTGCAACGATTGGTTTGCTGGTGAATGCGGATTTTGGCCCGGGCCAACTGCTGGTACAACACTAGGTCGATTAGCACCGGATATCGAAGCATTATTCAGCAGAACATTATTATCGGGCGTATTATGTGGATTACTTTCCGGAGCATTCTGGGTGTTCAGGGTTCTTCGAGAGCTTGTTTTTCTTGTGTATGTTTTGGCGTTCTCAAACATATTAAGCGTTTGTTGAACAGGTTCGACACCATTATTAAGACCAGCTTGGCTTTCAATTATTTTACTTCCAACGAGCATAATAAAAGTTGGCAGCTCTTTTACACGTAAATGATCAGCCAGCTCACGATGTTGGCTCGCTTCAATATATATAATCGGATAATTCTTGGCCGCGAATCCGTCGACTAAAGACATCGCTTCTTTACACGGCGGATAGTTTTCATCACCGAAAACAAGCATTCGCATTTCGCCTTCTTTGGGAATAAGGCTTGCATTATTTGCCACATCTGCAGAAGACACATTACCAAGGGGACCTGTTACTTCCGCTGCATTTGCGTGGTTTATTCCAGCAATTGCATAAAAAGCAAATACCAATAATATTACTAGTGTATAAATAAGAGTTTTCATTGTTGCGGAGCCTCCATTCTCCGATTTTGTTCAACGAATAACCTGATATCCTATCAAGCGTACTGCGTCATATTATCAAAAAGAAGCAAAAAATGCAACAGCACTTTTTTGGGCGTGGTGCAGTATAATTTTCTGTATTTTACGCTTCTTCCACGATTTTTTCGATTTTTATCAACTCGATTCTGCGGTTTGTCGCTTTCAAGACAGTTAGTTTTATTTTTTTCCCTTCGTGTTCGAAGAAAAGCGATTCACCCGCTTTGGGCACATGCCCCAACGTGGAGAAAACAAAGCCTGCAATTGTGTCGAAATCGTCTTCTTCCGGCAATTCAATGTTAAGTTGTTCGTTTATGTCGTCGAGGTGTGTTTTACCGAGTACTTCGTAAACATCCGGGGAGACTTGGATAATTTCTTCATTTTCGACAATTGAATCGTGTTCGTCAATGATTTCGCCGACGATTTCTTCCAAAATATCTTCGAGAGACACAAGGCCAGCAACACCGCCGTACTCATCTAGCACAACAGCAAGGTGCATGTGACGTGAACGAGCTGTTTCGTTCGGCTGGTTTTCTTTTTCGCGAGATTCCGAGTTCTGAAATTCCTGCAACAGTTTATCAACCGGTTTAGTTTCAGGCACGAAAAGAGGAGTTCGCAGCAGTTCGGTCCAAGCTTTTCTATCACTTTCCGGCTTCGCAATTTCGGGAATCAGGTCACGAATCACCAGTATGCCGATAACGTTATCACGGTTGTCTTCGAAAACTGGAATTCGAGAGTGACGCGAAGTTACGACGAAAGCGAGCAGTTCGTCCCAGGAAAGGTCTTTCGAAACGCTAACCATGTCTGTTCTCGGGGTCATGATCTCGGAAACGGAAGCACTTCCAAGTTCGATAACGCTCTCGATCATTTCGCGAGCGTCTTCTTCGAGTAGACCTTCACGGTGCCCCTCTGTCACAATTGTTCGGATTTCTTCTTCGAATTGTTCTTCTTCAGTGGTTTCTGGTCGAATCCCGGAAAGTCTGAAAAAGAAAACTCGAAAGAATCGGTGTACCAGCTCTAACGGAAACAACGGTTTCATCATGACTGCCCAGAATGGGGTAGTGAATAAAACCAAGTGCGTCGCCCAAATTTCGGCAAGTGCTGTTGGTATCCAAACGATAACCAGCATCATTGTGATTGTGCCGCAAATAACAAGAGCCGCCCATTCAATTGCGAAAGTGAAAGGCGAAATTATTTCAAGCTTCATCAAGTGCGAAATATTCGGAAGCAGACAAGAAAAGCCCGCAAGAAACGAGACGACTACGGAAACGATCCGAAGCGTGTCGGCAGCAACGGAAAGCCGTTCGTAATTTTTTATTATGTATCCTAATCTTTTGATCGTTCCCCACCATTCACAAAGCTCTTCAAGTTGGTGACGGGAAAACTCGCGGTACGAAACTGCACACGCTGATGAAAAACAGGTGAAAAACAAGCCCAAAAGGACGAGGTAAATCATTTATAATTGAATCAGATAAAAATGAAAAGATTGTGTCAAACCAGCTACGGTTTATCTTCGATGAATTGTGGCACAAATTGTACCACTTTTTTTAGTATAATGGAAGTGGCTTCGCAATGATATAGAGGTATGTTGTTCGTCGCACATTGATTTATTATATGGATTTATTATATAGCATGCAATTTTGGGCCGACTGTGATTTTAGCCGACAAGTAACCAAACGCTTGCGCCCCCCCTTTTGTTGTTGTGCCGGTTAGAATAAAATGTTCGTGTACTTTCGGTATATCCTAGATTTCCTGCGCTGCTCGAAAACTGGAATTTGTACGCGTTTGTGTTTTTCTTCTTCACTGAAGCCGGTTCAATTTTCCGTCCTTAAAAAATGATTTAGTCTTTACAAACAAAGGCTTTTATTCACGGCGGAACCAAACCTGACCAGCTGCGGTTTACAATTTAAAACAATTATTAGGAAAGGGTGATGTTGAGTGGTCAAGCTAACGCTTAGGGAAAAAGAGTCTATTCAGGATGCGGTTCGTCGTTTTAGAAAACTTGTCGAACGAAGTGGTATAAAAAAAGAAATGCGTCGACGCGAAAATTACGAGAAACCAAGCGAAACCAAGCGCCGGGCTAGACTGCGTGCAGAAAGAAGAACGCAGCGCACTGTCAAAATGCTGCAAGGAATTTACAAGTAGTTTTTTGACTCTTATATACTGCACGTGGTCAATATGTTGCAGTTTACTCGCTTTGCAGACACTTGCTTTTCCCGCAGGGTAATGCAAGGAAAACTGCGGTTCAATGACCACGCATGGTATAATTACTTTCGTGAATTTGCGAACAGGTTTTTTAGAAAATATTTTCACGTGTATCTGTTCGCGTGATCTCTTTGCAGGTTTTGATCTGTTCCATTACGGCTGCACCCTTTCAAATACGCAGCCGTAACGTGTTGTGGTATATAAACTTTTGCATTAGTATAAGGTGAAAATGAAAAAAGGTTTCACTCTCGTTTCACTTGTTGTAATTCTTGTGATTACAGGGCTTTTGTTCGCCCTTCTTATATACTGTACATCGGCATTAAAGTTACCTTTCTAAGGTCGGTAAAAAAAGAAGGTTACCTTTACTAACCAACGAAACTTCGGTAAACGTAGCCGACCAACGGAAGGTGGAACACTTCACGCGAAGCGCACCGCCATGCCGTGCTACGGCATACATTATATTCTTTATGCTCGCGAAGCTTTCTGCGGAATGCAGTGCCTGAGTGTAACAAACGGACGGCAATTACGTTGTATAACCGATTGACCGAGAATTTCAATAAATATTTTTCACCCGGCGTTTTCTTCCTGAGTTACTGACGTATAATTATACGTATATACCGGAGTACGGTATAAGTATTGATCTTTACGTAAATGCTTTTGTTAGCCCCGCAGCCCTGCTCCGGGGAGTGTTACACTATAATAAAATAAAAAATGGCTTGGGAATACAGCGAAAAAACGAAACAGTTGTTTATGGACGCCGTACATGGCAAACCGGGTACTCACCTCGGCGAAGTCGAAGACCCTGATGGACTCGGTGAACACGGCTCGATTTCTTGTGGGGACGCTCTCCGTTTTACTTTTCGGGTCGAACGGAACGCTGATCCATTAAAAGATATAATCACGCAGGCTAGGTATCTTACTTTCGGCTGCACATCGGCAATTGCCGCTTCGGAAGCTCTTTGCGCAATAATTGAAGGGCAGCGGCTAACGCCAATTGAAGCGTTGAAAATCACGAATCAGGACATTGTCGACTTCGTTGGTGGGTTGCCGGAGCAAAAAATCCACTGCTCAGTTATGGGGGCCGAAGCACTCGAAGCGGCAGTTTTCAACTGGGCGCAAAAACGAGGCGTGAATCTTGCCGAACTTGGAATTGACATTCATGCTCACGAACAAGAAGAAGGCCGTGTCGTCTGTAAATGTTTTACCTTGACCGAACCGTATATCAAGCGGAAAATCAAGGAACTGAACTTACATACGATTCCGGAAATAACCGGCGCAATCAAGGCGGGCGGTGCCTGCATGGCGTGCCACCACACCCCCGGCGGACTGCAAGATTTGCTTGACGAAGTGTGGGGCAAAGAACCGCTTAGAGAACAGAAAAAAGAAAAATTCAGTGAACTCCCCGTACTGCCAATTGTCGGCACCAGTTTAGATGCGGTACCTGCAACTCCGGCGGCTGCACAAGCAACGGCGGGTGAATCTGAGTCGGTGCTTTCTCCGTTCCAGTTTTCGAAAAAAGTAGAACGGCTGCTCGAAGAATATATTAAGCCAATGATACGACGAGACGGCGGCGATTTGGAACTTATCGACATAAAAGGAACGACGATTTACGTCGAACTACAAGGCGCGTGTGCCGGTTGCGCAGGTGCTGGTCAAACACTAAAATTCCTGATCGAAAAAACGCTCAAAGATCAAGTTGATGAACGCATAAGAGTTGTACAGGTGTAAAATTACAGAAGATTATCAGGTAGTCCGGTTTCTCCGAAACCGGAGCGACTTTCGGAGAAAGTCGCCTACCTTTGCTTAACAAAGAAACTTTACAGGATGAATTTTTTGAGGTCTTCGTCCGGTGCAATGTCGTTCAAACGCATTTTAACATAACCGGCATCAATAACAATTCTTTTTTCATCTGTATCTGGCGCGTCGAAACTCAGTACTTCAAGCAGCCGTTCCAAAATTGTGTAAAGCCGTCTCGCTCCGATGTTTTGAGTCGTTTGGTTCGATTCATAAGCGTAATTGGCAAGCTCAATAATCGCGCCGTGCTCAAACTCAATGTCGATTCCTTCCGTTTGCATAAGTGCTTTGTACTGCTTCGTTAACGAACCGCTCGGCTCGGTCAGAATTCGCACAAAATCTTCACGTGACAAGTCGCTAAGCTCAACCTGAACCGGAAACCGTCCCTGCAGTTCCGGCATCAGATCGCTCGGCTTTGATCGGTGAAACGCACCTGCGGCAATGAAAAGGATGTGGTCGGTTTTAACGTAACCGTATTTAGTCTGAATCGTAGTCCCTTCAACAATTGGGAGCAGGTCACGTTGGACACCTTGCCGTGAGACGTCGGCACCGTGCTGTTTTTCACTGGCGACGATTTTATCGATTTCGTCAATGAAAATTATGCCGACGTTTTCCGCTAGTTCAACGGCGTCAGACTGCACTTTTTCTCGGTTTATCAGGGAATCGCTTTCCTGATCGAGTAAAAATTCACGGGCTTCCTTAACGGTCATTTCACGGCGGGAATGATGTTTCGGCAGGATTTTTTCGAACATTTCGTCGAGGTTCAAATCCATTGCGTCCATTCCCGGCATACCCATCATAATCGGGGTTGCGCGAGTTTCGGTTGTCACAGTAACCTTTCGGTCTTCAAGTGCTCCGCTTAACAGCATTGCACGCATTTTTTCCCGATTACGCAGGTATCTTTCACGGCGGCGTATCTCTTCCGGCGTTTCTTCGTTTTCGTCGTCGCTGGAATTTTCAAAGATGTTTTCACTTGAATTTTCTTTTGACGTTTCTGAACCAGACGCAGCCGATTCCGATGCGTTGGATTCGGCATCAGCGGTGTCAGCGGAATCACGCGAATCACCTGAATCCGCGAAATCCATGTCTTCTTTCAACATTTCAAGCGCTTCTTTGGTTTTCTTGTCAAGCGATTCTTTGTCAAATTCGAGGCTGATTTTAACTCTCGGCTTTGCTGCTGCGGTTGCGGAGAAATTTGACGGAAGCAAAAGGTCGAGTAGTTTTTCATCAACTCGTTGTCTCGCTTCTTCTTTTACTTTTTCACGTTCACGTTCACGGACCAGTCCGATTGAATTTTCGACCAATTCGCGGATCATGCTTTCGACATCACGTCCGTAATAACCGACTTCCGTATATTTCGTTGCTTCAACTTTGATAAACGGTGCGCCTGTAAGCGTAGCCAAACGACGAGCAATCTCGGTTTTTCCAACGCCGGTTGGTCCCATCATCATGATATTTTTGGGGGCGATTTCCTTTTGCATCGACTCATCGACGCGTTGTCTTCGCCAACGGTTACGTATAGCAACGGCAACGGCTCGCTTTGCGGCGTCCTGCCCAACGATGTGTTTGTCAAGTTCTGTGACGATTTCGCGTGGGGTTAGTTCTCGCAATTTATTTCCTCCAAAACTATATTATCATTTGTGTAAATATCGATTTCAGACGCAATTTTCAATGATGTTCGCACGATTTCCGCTGCGGAAAGCTCACTGTGTTGAAGCAGTGCTTTGGCTGCCGACATTGCGAAATTTCCGCCGCTACCGATTGCGCAGATTCCGTCTTTCGGTTGGATGACGTCACCGTTACCGGAAAGAAGCAGCGTATTGGCAGCGTCGACAACAATCATCATTGCTTCGAGTCTACGTAAAGCCCGGTCTGTTCGCCATTCTTTCGCAAGTTCAGTTGCTGCTCTGGGCACATTTGCCGGATAATCTTTCAGCTTCGCTTCGAATCGTTCAAGCAAAGCGAAAGCGTCTGCGGTTGAGCCGGCAAATCCGGTAACAACTTTTCCGTCCAGTACTTTACGGATTTTATTCGCATCACATTTCATTATTGTGTCGCCAAGAGTCACTTGTCCGTCACCGCCGATTGCGACTGAGCCGTTACGTCTGACCGTTAATATTGTTGTACTACGTGATTTCATTATTCTTTCAATATTAGTAAAGTTTCCAAACTGCCTATTTTAAACGGCCATTCTACCATTATTTTGCTCCGAGGCTAGTACACTGTCAAATGTAAATTTGTCTGTATCTCCGTTAGCCGCCGAGCCCTGCTCGGCGTTGTACCTTTTGGAAAACTCCCCGGAGCAGGGCTCCGGGGCTAACAAGTTTATTTTCACGAGCCGGAAGTGGAGCGCAGCGGAACTTCCGGGTTATTTAAACCGGGTTAATTTTTTCAAACTGATTTTAATCCACTATTCGATTTGGTATATTCGAGTGATTGTGTGATATTTTTTACCTTTTCACATTTTTCACATTTTCATCACATATTTAGGAGATTCAAATGGAAAAAGTTACTCGGTGTCATTGTTGTCCCCAACCGCAACCTCAGGTTCCGGAGAGTATTTTTCAACTTTCACGTCGCACTTTTTTAGCCGGTGCAGCAGCAGGAAGTGCGGTTCTCGGCGGTTTATCCTGGTCCGCTGTTGCACAAGGAGCAAGTGCAGATTCGGCCCCAATGCCAAAACCTCGTACAGCGTTGATTGTCAAGCCGATTCTTGTCCACGATTTACCGCAACGACGAGAAGGTAGTTCGTGGCGAAATTGGGGCGGTGTCGATTCAAAAGAAGCCGCTGCGGAAGAAGTCACCCGTATTACGAAAGAATTACATGGAATAAAAGATAAAGCTGATTTCCCCGTTGAATTCCTTACCGTTGACGCTGTAACGAATATTGCGTCAATGCTCGAACATCCCGAAGTCAAAAAGGCCGACCTTGTAATCGTGTACGGTGCCGGCTCCGGTATTGACGCAGTTAAAAATCTTGACAAAGACGTTATAATTTTCCAACGTTGGAAGAGCGGACCGGTTTATTTACAGTACGAAATCGTTTCGCCGAGATTTTTACGTCAACACACTGACACGCAAAAGATTCCGCACATCTTGCCGCAAGATGTGGTTACCGATTCTTTGGACGAACTAACTTGGCGGCTCCGTTCGCTTTGCGGTTTGAAAAACACAAGGAACACCAAAATAATGACAATTGGCGGCCCGTCCGCTTGGGCGCAGCCGGAAGGTGTCGTGCCGGCTCTGGTCGAAAAAATCTGGGGTTTCAAGTACCACGACATTTCGTACGCAGAACTCGGAAAACTTTTCGAAGAAGCTCAAAAGAACGAAAAAGCCGTTGCCCTCGCAAAAGACAGAACGGAAAAATATCTGAAAATTCCGCACACAAAACTTGAAACGAAACAGGAATTCGTCGAAAAATGTTTCCTGCTGGACCAGGTTTTCCGTTCGTTGATGACCGAAGCGGACTGCAGAGACATGACGATAAACAGCTGTATGGGAACGATTATGGAAGTCGCAAAAACTTCCGCTTGTCTCACTCTCAGCTTGCTTAACGATGACGGTTATCTTGCGTTCTGCGAATCGGACTTTGCGGTGATACCTTCCGGCGTACTTTTGGCAAACATTTCGGGCAAACCGGTGTTCTTGAACGACCCGACGTATCCGAACGACCAGATTATCACGCTTGCGCACTGCACCGGACCACGTAAAATGGACGGAAAGAATTATGACCCGGTCAGAATCGTCACGCATTTCG
>JBOFQC010000523.1:0-2563 GCA_051660725.1 Thermoguttaceae bacterium | reverse complement strand
GCCACAACCACCTCGTCCCGTTTCATAAAATCCCGCAACGTCCGACCCAGATACTGCTCACTGGTGCCACTCTGATATGCAATGGCAGTATCAAAAAAATTGACACCCAGATCCAATCCCCGTTTAATGATTTTACGGGAATGTGTCTCGTCGATTGTCCATGAGTGCTGACCATTATTGGCATCACCAAATCCCATGCAGCCCATGCAGATGCGAGATACTGTTAAGTCTGAGATTCCTAATTTTGCATATTGCATAACCGCTTACCTCCTTTGTTGGGAATTTTTCGGTTTTGTTACTGCTCGTAAAAGATTACTCTTACCGCTGTTGTTTTCACCAATTAAAGCCACAGTATCACTTAAATGAATGTCAATTTCCTTTAAATTCCGGTAGTTCTTAATTATCAGTCTTGATATTTTCAAAAAAGAACCTCCAACTATTATTTTATACTTTTCACATATTCGTCCTACGAAGTTGCTTCGTATTCATAAAAATGTTTTTATGTTGTCTGTTATCTTTGATACTTCAACACAGCATTCCCATTGAATTGCACATTATTGCTATTCTTAGTTTAAACATAATGTGCCTTAAATCATAATATTTCCTGGACTCTCCCCACTTGTCCATTCGTTAACATTACTTTGATACCATGAGGGTGAAAGCTACTGTTTGTTAGTATTTTTCCAACGATTCCCTCTGTTAGTTTTCCGGTTCTTTGGTCAGATTTCAATACAATTTTTACTGTTGCACCTATTTTAACATCAATTCTATTTTGTCCGTTCATTTTTCTCCTCGTTTTAGCATCAGTTAGTATATAATAAATTGTTCTACACGTTGAAGTTTATTAAATTACCTTTATGAAAAACATATCCATAGGCTGTTTAAAATTGGGAACATTAATAATCAATCCTTCTGAATCATGATACCCTATTTTTCTATAGAAATGCTGTGCATTTTCACCTACTTGAGCTGAAATCATAATTAATTCATATCCTGCTGACTTCATATTTTCTTACCAAAATTTCATAAGTTTACTACCATATCTTTTTACTTCCCATTATTGCTATAAGATGGTTCTATTATATCAAATTATTATAAATTATTCATTCTAAAAATGTAACACTGTTTTACTAGAGTACAACTTCATAACACGCTCTTTACCTTTGAAAGGTCTTGTCATTTTTTCTATCTCTATAGATGGTTTAAGTAACTTAAAAAACGACAAGACTGTATCACTTTGTTTTGTCGTTTTTCAATACTTTTCCCAGAAAATTTTTTATATCGCTGCGGCTACTTTGAAATTCGCTTTTTAAAAAATATAGCTTATTTATGTCGAGCAATTTCAAATAAAAAAATACTGGTTAATTAATTTGTACGCTGTCTAATTGCTTCATACCGTCGCGACACAGCTTATCCAAATTATTATTGAAATTATATCTGTCTACGGCTCCGCGCGACTCTATATTTGAATATTTTTTATCTTTTTCAAAATTAACGAGAGAATCTAAACAATCTTCCCTCACGGTCGTCGTTTTCAGTATTTTTTCTGCCATTTGCAAAATCCCTCGCGCTCATTCTTTTTCCGCCTTCTATTTGCACTTCAAGCAGCTCCACAATACCGTCGTCCGAGATCCTTGATTTAAAAATCTTTAATTTTCTGCCGTTTAAATAAGTAAACGCAGCCGGCACAGGTGAAAGCCCTCTGATCTTATCGTGTATTTCCTGCGCTGTCAGATTCCAGTCGATTTCGCACATAGTATTTTCTATTTTTCCCACGTAAGACGCACCGTCATCAGGCTGTTTTTCTCGTTTAACAGTCCCGCCCTGTATTTGCTCAAGCGTATCAATTAATAATCTGCCGCCGATTTGCGCCAATTTATCGAGCAGCTCTCCATAAGTTTCGTTTTCGCCGATTTCAATTGATTCTTTAAGTATCATATCGCCCGTGTCTATGCCCTCTTCCATATACTGAGTAGTGATCCCCGTGATTTTTTCGCCGTTAATAATCGCGGCGTTTATCGGCGAAGCTCCCCTGTATTTCGGTAGCAGCGACCCGTGAACGTTTACGCAGCCATGCTTCGGAAAATCTAAGACGTTTTTGGGTATGAGCTTCCCGTAAGCAACCACAACGATTATATCGGGATTAATTGATTTTAACAAATCAAAAAATTTTTCGCCTTTTAAGCTTTGCGGTTGATAAACGGGAATATTTTCACCGGAGGCATATTCTTTCACGGGCGACGGGGTCAAAATCATTTTTCTGCCTGCAGGTTTATCCTGCTGTGTGACAACCCCTGCGATATTATATTCGTTTTTCACGAGACATTCGAGCGAAATTTTTGCAAACTCAGGGGTTCCCATAAATAATACTTTCATATTTTTTTCCTCGTCTTTATTCATTTCATCTACTTCTTCTTGTGATAATATAAATTACCTTCTACATTGACAATTTACAAAGTCAACGCAGATAACATTTTTACTCTACTTAATAATAATACAAAAAAGAAATGCTTACAATATTTTTTCTGACTTTGTTTCGTTTAAGATTGTAGCTTTCGTATAT
>JBOFQC010000522.1:0-2550 GCA_051660725.1 Thermoguttaceae bacterium | reverse complement strand
TGCATGTGCATAAAATTTTTTTGCTGTCTGTAAGTTCTTTTATATCAATTGTTTACAAATATGCAGTTCGGCAAAGTGGCGATTTGCTGCATAATGCATAGAGTGTGTACAGGGCAATAAATTAAAGTTTTGAGTGATTTTACCACAATCATTTCAAACTGTGATAAACGTAATAATTTGCCCAAAAAATTTAACCATTTTCTATGCAGAGGTTCAATGACACACCTAAATTCTACTATTTCAATCGACTTTAATGAAATCGAACGGCAGGTCCAATGGACCCAGCGGCAGCTGAAACTCTCGGATACCCAGACGGAGATGCTGCGGAACAACACTACTCGCGTACTTTTGGAGAAGAAAAAAAATTGGGAAAAACTCGTTAGGGACATCGTTTGGAGCGAAGCAATGTTGCTCATCCGTAGCTCGCGAAAAAATCAAATTTTACCGCTGTCGGAAATCGACGAAAACTCACTCGCTTACAACGACCGCCCACTAAGTGAGCTTGACATTTTTGAGAAAGCGATGCGAGCCGTAAAAATGCAGGAGGTGATTGAGTCGCTTCCTGAACCGAAGCGTTCACTTTGCGAATTGCTCAAATATTTTTCACCAATGGCGACATGTCAGAAACTCGGCATCACGCAACGGGAATTTCAACTGCTGTGCGACGAACTGAAAGTCGTTTTTATCGCCGCTGGACTAGAGCCGTAAAAAGTTTTTGCCAAAACATTTGCCAAAAAAATCAAAAAAAGCTCATTTTGCGTTTCTAATTCGTTTGCCAACACATAGCTATTATGAAGGAAGCGTGCCGCTTCACCGCAGTAGTGCTACCGCACGTTGGCAACTAATCGCTCACTTTGCCCCTTTCGTCAAGAGCGGAATAATAAAAAAACACAATGACAATAAAGGAAAAAACAATGACACCATTACATGAAATGAAATTTTTACAAACAGAACCGGCGGACGTTTATCATGCAAAAGCAAAAGACAACCTGTCGTCACACCAACTTATGACGTTTATGCAGTCGCCGCTTATGTACTGGAAAAAACGCAGCGGCTTAATCACCGAACCCGAATCGACAGCGTATTTTGTTGGACGTGCAACCCACACAAGGATTCTCGAAGGACGGGATGTTTATGAACGAGAGTATGCCATTGGTGGTCCAATCAATCCGTCAACCGGCAAACCGTTCGGCAGTACCACCAAGAAGTTTATGGATTGGCAAGAGTCGCAAAACAAACCGGTGATACCGTTCGAAAAAGCGGAGCTAATCGAAAACATGCACAGCGGTGTCATGCAAAATCCTTACGCCCGGCAGCTATTAGAAACCGGCATAGCGGAAGGTGTAGTGCGTCTAAAGTACCGTGATTTACCGTCCCAAATTAGGATTGACTGGTTCAACCCGGATCATGGTATCGCGGATTTGAAGACTTGCGACAACCTCCACGATTTTGCACCAACCCAAGAAGACGGCAAGGCAGTGAGGTATTGCGATGCGGCGCGATTCAAATACCACCATCAAGCGGCGTTTTACCAAAGCGTCTTAGCGGAAGCGATTGGAGAAATGGTGCCATTCTATTTGATAGCCGTTGAGAAGCGGGAACCGTTCGCTTGCGGTGTCTGGCGTATCACTGATGAATCGCTTGCTCATGCTCGCGGTGAAATCAATGCCGCCATTGAACGGCTGAAAAAAGCCAGCGCAAAGGACGAGTGGGTAAGCGGTTACGAAGAACTTCAGTATCTGTCAATTATTTAACCAAATTTTCTAACTCAAAAGGAACAACTATTATGAAAAAATCTACTACTATCGATGCTTCGTATCATCACCTTACGGCGGACGAACTCATTGTTTTGTCGCAGCTTCAGTCGCCGACACCGGTGAATATGGTGCTTGACAAAACCGCTGTCGGGTTCCTGCTTTCGCTGAATACGAACAACCGTAATGTTTCGGCAAGCAATGTTCGGCAACTCAAGGAGAGTTTTTGCAACAACGGGTGGAAATGTTCTGAAACGCTTTGTGTTACGAGCAAGGCGGTGCTTGGCAACGGACAGCACCGTCTCATTGCTCTTACGGAATTGGGGTATCCGGCAAAAGTCCATGCGACAGTCGTCTTCGGAGTCGATGACGTGACAGTTCTTACACTCGATCAGCACCAGAAGCGAAGTGCCCCCGCCGCCTTGAAAATACGGACGGGAAAGTCGTATTCCTCAACACTACTTGGAACGGTTCGTGCTGGCATTTGTTGCAACACAAATCCGGGGCGTATGTACATCGGCACAGATGTACTTAAGCCGGAACGCTTGCAGTACGACATGCCGCTCTGGACGGTGTGGTTTGATAAACTTCCGCTCCTTTTTACGTCTCGAAAAGTTGGCACCTCAACGTACAAGCTGACTTCCGCAGAGGCATTGGCGGTTGTCCATTATTCCAAGCGGGCCGGAACAGTCATGGCAAACCGTTTCCTCAACGGCTTTTTCGGCGAGATGGAAGTTTCCACTGATTCGCCGGAACACAAGGCGTTAATGTTCCATGTTACAGCGAAACGGGCACC
>JBOFQC010000521.1:0-8325 GCA_051660725.1 Thermoguttaceae bacterium | reverse complement strand
ACCTTGCGACCTAATTTCAGCGTAATTCCTTCATTTATCAACTCTTGCGCAAGATACGAGCTCATCTCGGTGTCAATTGTCGGCAGCACCTGAGTAGCCAGTTCGACTACTGTGACACCAAGACCGCACAGACGCAAATTCTCCGCAATTTCAAGTCCAATGAATCCGGCACCAACAACGATTGCTTTTTTTGCGTTTGCTTCAATTTTTTTCAGCACCTTATCCATGTCCGGTATCGTCCAGAATTGGAATACTTTATCCGAATCAAGTCCTGGCAACTCCATTATGATTGGACTGGAACCGGTTGCTATCAGAAGTTTGTCGTATGTCTCCGTGTATTCTTTACCATTATTTCTAACAGAAATGGTTTTGGTTGCCGGATCAAGAGCGGTTACTTCACTTTCCGTTCTGACATCAACATTGAATCGACTTGCGAACCCTTTTACAGACATCACAAGCAAACTGTCACGCTCAGGAATTACATTACCGAGATGGTACGGCAGACCGCAGTTGGCGTATGAAATGTACGGGCCACGTTCCAAAACGATTATATCGGCTGTTTCGTCAGTTCTTCGCAATCTTGCAGCTGCACTTGCACCAGCTGCCACTCCACCTATTATGATTACTTTCATGATATCACCGTCTTTGTGAAAATGAACGAATTTTCTCTGAAGCACACTCCAACAAAAGTAAATTCGCGCAATTGAAACTTTATTGATATGAGAGAAAAATTTTTCAGAAACCAAGCAAAATTATTTCTATACTCAACACAACAACACATGAATATATCATAATATCATGATTTATTTATACGTCAAGCATTAAAATTTTTCATCTATCACACTGCCACCTCCAGTACACATTAAAAATGTGAACCTTATTGATCGGTGCTGCAAAAACAAGTAAGATTAAATCCAAAAAGAAGTTACGGTTATTTTATGAAAGATGTACTTGATATTCAACAACAAAAAAGTACAATGTTATCCTGAAAAATTATACAAAATTATAAAATTATTCGAAAACAGTAAACGCGAAAATTATTAGCATTCGCGAAAAATTTGAGCTGGTTTGTTAAACAATTCTCGCGTGAGTCCTCGATTTATGCGGCTTCGTTTCACTTCATCTTGAAAAGTCGAAGGTCAAATTTTTTTGAAAACATCGGTAAGCGGTCCCTGTATATAATTGTACGATGAAAACATTACATAAATTTTGGATTTTATTTATTGCCACTATTATTTTTATTGTGGTACAAACATCTATTTTCTGGCATCAGCAAAACATAACCAGTGCTATTATTTCGCTCGAAGAAAAAAGACAAGCAGTGGATGCATTCACAAAGGATTTTTGCGAAGTGCCGCTGAATCTTAGCCGGTACGCCAGAATTTTTTGCGAAACCCAAAATGAAAAATTCTACGACGATTTTTTCAATCTGTACGACAAATTCAGCGAAGACTTTCCGTCCGTTGAAAAAAATGACGCGGATTCCATCCCGAAATTTAATTCCCAAACCGTCGGCATGATTGATTTCTGCAAACGACAAAACTTTACCCAAGAAGAAAGCGAGAAACTGGAAGAAGCTCTGGAACTCATTCATAAGTTAGCCGTAATCGAACTGCAAGCGATAAGCTGCGTAAAAAATGGCGAGTTTGTTCCCGGTCCATTACCAATCGCAAATGACGAGTCTTTCGATAAGTTTATCATGCGGATACTCTATGATAATCAATACGAAGACTCACTTCAAAAAATACATACTCTTTGCCAGTCATTCTTAGCGGACTATCATACGAAAACAGACCGCAAACGATCACTTTTACGAGAAAACCGATCACAACTCGGATACGGTTTTCTGCTTTCACAATTTGCCGCATTTCTGGCAATTATCGGCGTGGCCGTCCAGACCGTGTGGATGGTACGTAAAGAAGCAACGAATAAATCCAGGCAGACACAAAAAGAACATGAAGCTTTCGTAAGCGACATATTTACAAGTATTCAGGACGGTATTTTCGTAATTGACAAAAACTACAACATTTTACGAACGAATCCAACCTTTGACGCAATGTATAAGGAACATCACCCCCTTATCGGAAAAAAATGTTGGAAAACTTCATGCGTTGATAAAATATGTGATGACTGTCCCGCTGAAAAAATGTTCAGGACCGGAATGTTGGAATCGTCTATACACAAAGACGTTCCGCCGAACGACCAAAACGAAATCTGGCTCGAACATTTCAGTTATCCCATCTTTGACGAACGAGGCGAAATTATTGCCGGAATAAACTTTATCCGCGATATAACCAAACGCAAGGAGATGGAAGACGAGCTGCAACAGTATCACCGTATACTCGAAGCGTTGGTTGAAAAACGCACAAACGAACTTGGCGTCATGAATAAATGGAACCAGTTGATGCTGGAAGGAATTCCATTGACTTGTGTTTTAATTAACGAACACTTGGAAATGTTCGACTGTAATCAGTTTGCAGTTGATTTCCTCGGTTTGTCGAGCAAACATGAACTCTTTGAAAAAGCATTCGACATGTTTCCTGAAGTGCAACCTGACGGTTCTTGCTCTCAAGAACTGGTGCGTAACGCTATTAAAACCGCATTTGAATCAGGATATAACCAAGTTGAATGGTACTTCCAGGCAAAAAATGGCGAGCAGATTCCGGTTGAAGTAACGCTTGTTCGTCTGGAACACGGAGAAGGACAAGTCCTCGCTGTTTACACTCGTGATTTGAGAAAAGAAAAAGCAATTGAAGCAGGAAAAGCCAAACGTGAACGTCTTATGGCGGCACTCAACCACACGGCCAGGCTTCTTTTGGCTTATGATTCCATTAAAACGTTCGACGAAGTTATACAAGAAGTTTTTGACCATCTCGGACGCGCAGCTGGTGTTGATCGGGTTTATATTTGGCAAAACCACCTCGACGAACAGGATCGCTTATGTTGTACGCAAATTCACGAATGGGCTATTGACGTCCAACCTCAGCAAGGAAAAAAGTTTACAATCAGCCTAGCTTATGACGATGTTATTCCGAATTGGCAAGAAACACTTCCTGCCGGCAATTGCATAAACGCACTTGTTCGAGACCTCCCGCCGGAAGAACAGGCTATACTTTTACCTCAAGGAATCGTTTCAATACTTATAGCTCCCATCATGTTGGGCGACAATTTCTGGGGCTTCATCGGCTTCGATGATTGCAAATACGAACGGATTTGGTCAGGAACAGAAATCGGTATTTTGAGCGCAACCGGCAACGTTATTGCCAGTACGATTGCACGGCAGCAATTGGAACAATCACTTTATGACGCCAGAATTCTTGCCGAAAAATCAGCGCAAGCCAAGAGTGAGTTTCTCGCAAATATGTCGCACGAAATCCGTACTCCGATGAACGCAATTCTTGGCTTGACGTATCTCTGTCTACAAACCAATCTTGACGAGCAACAGCGTGAATATCTTGATAAATCCCAGTCTGCAACGAATAATCTACTTAGAATAATCGACGACATTCTCGACTTCTCAAAAATCGAGGCAGGCAAATTGGCTCTTGAAGATGTACCGTTTAAGCTGTCTGAAACGATACGCGAAGTCATGGACGTGATAGCGCACAAAGTTGACCAGAAAGGAATTTCATTATATACGGAAATTGACGAGTCTGTGCCGGATGAACTTATCGGAGACCCACTACGGTTGCGGCAAGTGCTCATCAATTTAGCAAACAATGCGGTTAAATTCACAGAAAACGGCGGAGTGACAATTTCCGTTAAACATGAGTTAAAAAAAGAAGCGAGCAACGATATTTTTCTTAAGTTTTCGGTAAACGATACCGGTATCGGCATGACGCCGGAACACATGGAAAAATTATTCTCTTCATTTACACAAGCGGATTCGTCGACAACGAGAAAATACGGCGGTACCGGACTTGGACTCGTAATTTCCAAAAATCTTATCGAACTCATGGGAGGGAAAATTGGTGTCACCAGCAAACTTGGCGAAGGAACAAGTTTCAGTTTCACGATTTGCTTCCATTCCCACATGCATGGAGTACCGACACGAAGAGCGACTACGCAATCACTTATTGAAGCGAGAATGTCAGAGCCTGGCGATTATTCGAATCAGAATTTAACAGACGTACCAAATGACACTGGACAAATTCATGGTGCCAGAATTCTGCTTGCTGAAGATAACAAAATCAACCAAATGGTTGCAGATGGCATGTTGAAAATGTACGGTGTCATCCTGACAATTGCCAATGATGGTGTCGAAGCTTTGGAGCTGGTGAAGAACAATGATTACGACATTGTTTTAATGGATATCCAGATGCCAAACATGGACGGACTTGAAACGACAAAAGCAATCCGTGGACTAAACAAACCGGGCTGCGATAAACTACCGATTATCGCGATGACGGCCCACGCAATGGACAGCGATTATCAAAAAAGTCTGGAGGTCGGAATGAACGACCACTTGACGAAACCGATTGATCCAGAAGTACTTCGAAAAACGTTATTAAAGTGGTGTCGCCAATCTGTAAACTAATCGGCGACACGTTGAAAAAACGTTAAATACTACGGTGTGGAGCTTAGCTCAATCGTGATATCGTTTTTACCTTTTTCAACTGTTTTCTTAATAGGTGAAGTATCCGGTTTCGTATAAATAAACGGAACCGTTTCCGGTAAAATTACGAGTCCTGTTGCATTAGGATCAGGAACAGCGGTCGTTACAGTAACCGTATATTCGCCGGCAATTGCGCCAGTCCGATCAACGTATTCCAGCGTAAAAACACCATCTGCGTTAGTCGTTCCGCCGGACGGTCTACCACCTGCTTGTGCGTGGAAATTCACCGATGCGTTTGAAAGAGGTTCGCCATCCATCAACACCTTGCCGGTCACTTTCTGTAAAGCCGGACCTTTATTGCAACCGGCAAAAGTCAATAACACAAAGACAATCAGAAACGAAACTCCGGCACGAAACAAATTATTATTAAGCATATTATTATAATTGAATATTAATATTATTGACCTTCTCGAAAAATTTGAGCTGGCTTGTTTAGGTAAAACGCGTGTGTCAAATTTTTTAAAAACGTCAGTAAATTGGTTAAAAAACAAACCGAAACCGTTGTGTTTCTGGTTCCGGTTTATCACATTTACGGCATTGAAACCGATTCGCCTCCGTTTGTCGTGGCCATTGCTTCATAAACAACACCGTCAATGGTATCACTCAAGAAGAAAATCGAGCTGTCACCACGAGCACAATTAATACCACCAGTGTGAGCGCTTCCCGGCGAAACCCATTCACCAGCTTGCGCTTTCGTATTTGGCATATAATCGGAGTTATTGACAAAAGCCATTAAGTTCGTGTTGATCCAGGCTCCTTCGTTCGACCCGACCCAACAGGAAGCCGGGCGTGGACGTTGTTTACCGTCGACTTCCGTGAACATAACTGTATTCGAAGTGCCGTCCGACATTGAAGCCATTGTGGTGCGACTGTTTTGGTAATAAATACCTGAAAATTTCTTATTAAAACCTTGAGGTCCGGTGTTGTTTTCCAAATTTGACGCCACTTCTTTACCAATGATACCGTAATAATTACTTTTCGCGTTGTCACTTCGCCTTGGATTAAGCTTATCCATTGGGCAAGACGGACACATCATTGTCGAAAGAGGTACTTGTGCAAGGTTCCCCAAGTCACCCGACCACCACTGAAAAGTTTGCGTTGTTGACGTAAACGGATCGTTTAAAGAACCTCCGCAGTAAGACTTTATGTTGTCATAAAGAGCAGTCTGCTCAAAGTAAGGGAGAAGAAAAGTAGTATAAGACAATGTGTGGCTGTTATTCCAACCATTATCCTGGTGTCTGGTCAAGTGTCCGTAAGGTAACCTGTTAGTTGCATCGTGGAAAGTATGTGCTGCAATCGCGAGTTGTCGCAAATTGTTTGTACACTGCATACGACGAGCAGCTTCACGAGCTGCTTGTACGGCCGGCAAAAGAAGAGCAATCAAAATACCAATAATTGCGATTACGACGAGAAGTTCAACAAGCGTAAAAGCCTTAAAACCTGCCCTGTATCTCCATTTTAACATTTGTGTTTTCATAAATTTCTCTTTGAAAAAAAGTTGAATTATTCGGAAACCACATCCGAATCATATTTGAACAATATTCACAGAAAAAAATGTCATTTATAAATATAAAAAATAATGATCTTTTTTACTGTAAAAACTGTTAAAATTAACTAAATTTATAATCTTTTATTTGGCTCAATATAAACACCTGTAGATACTAGTGCTTACGACAAACCGGTACAGTCCGTTGGGTAGTTACTGACGTTTGCAAAAAACTTGTCCCAATATTTTTCGGGAAGTCAATAAACCACCTTCAGAGTATCGTATCAATTGTATTCAAGAAATACGTTATCGAAGTTTATCATTCCAGCACAACAGTTCAAGGGGCAGCAGCTATTAAAAATTTTCTGGTGCCAATATGGAACATGTATAAACATACCGTAGCACGGCATGGCAGTGCGCTTCGCGTTAGTTGTTCCGCCTCCCGCGACCTGCCGTCGAGGCGTGAATCGGCCGGCTTCGTTTACCGAAGTTTAGTTGGTTTAATCGTTATTATATTCACAAATCCCGTAATTGGAAAATGTCAACTTAATGACGTTGTACAGTATATATACTCCGATTACTACGACGCAAACGCCACATTGTTTAACGGCGTGCCCGATAATTTATACCTCATATTGTGTTTCTTTTATCTAACAAAAATACAGGAGGTAAAAAATGGCAGGTTTAAAGTTACACTTCTTTTGCCAAGAAAGGAAAATCGCGAACAAAATAATGTTGGATTACTTCGGTAAAATTCCGACCAAAAAGAGTTTGATAAAATTATTTGCCGCGACGCCTTTTTCAGATGTTTACATTGGGGTTCTAAACAACGGTTTATATGCCGAACACTACGAGAGTGAAAAGCACGGATTAACAGGTTGTTGCCACCTTGTGCGAGCTGAAAATAAAGTTCTTCGACTGCATCAGGAGCTTCATATCTTATTCAAGAAAAATCAAAACCGCGGGTTGGGAAAAAGACTGTTCTCAAATCAGGTTTCAATCTGCCGGAAACTCGGTGTAGACGAAATTATTATGTTTGCCCGAAAAACGCACTTACAATGCGGTTATTACACCCTGCCAAGATTTGGATTCAAAGGACCAATTCCAAGTAGCTACAGGGCGAAAATGCCAGAAAAACTCAAAAAAGTAGAGTGTTTTACTGAACTATTTGGGTCCGAAGAAGGAAAAAATTGGTGGAAACTACACGGTGGCACAATTGAAAAACCATTGATTTACCAAGTTAAACAAGCCCGGCAAGACCGGTAAAACCGGCAAAACAGGCAGCTAAAGTAGGATTTTATTCAAAAAAAACAGAATCCTACTTGTTTACTCGACATATATTCTCTGGTTTACCTATACTATATAAGTAAAAAACTCTTTTTTATCACTAAAGTTGAAAAGTGCTGTTTTCAGTGGAATATTTGGCCGATAAAAAAGATTAAGGACCTTTAGTTTAAACTCTACAAACTTAGTACACATACCGTGCTACGGTATGCAATTCCACTTTTACGCAAAAGCCAAGTTTCTGGTGGTACCGAGCTTCAATTCGGCAGCCCAGCACTTAGCACCTAACTCATCTCGTATCACTCAGGAGAGTGAAAAAAATGGCAGGTTTACAAACTACAGTTGGATTAATCTCCGGGATCAACATAAAAGAAGTTGTTGAACAGTTGATCGCAATTGAGTCGATTCCGCGCGAAAACCTAAAAACACGGAATGATAAACTGGAAAAGCAGCAAGCTGCGTATGTCCAGTTGACGAACTTGTTCAACACGACTTCCTATATGATGAAAAATCTTGGCAAAGTCGAGATTTTTCAACGCCTTGCAGTAAAAAGCTCAAACGAAGCTGTTCTGAAAGCAACCCGTGTTGGCAACCCGACTCCCGGTAATTACCAATTTACGCCGTTAAAATTAGCCCAAGCGCAGTCAACTCTGGTTCAAGGTGTTGCTTCCGATAAGGTTGCGCTCGAAAAAGAGGGTGACATATCTATCCGTTTCGGCAGAGACCTCGGCACGAACTACAATTTGTCCGACATAAATGGCGGCGCTGGTTTTGACCGCGGTTATATACGAATCACTGACGCAACCGGCACGCGCGCAAACGTTGATTTACGGTACGCGGAATCAATAGATGACGTACTTGACGCAATCAACAATAACATGAACGTTGACGTAACGGCCAAGTTGGATGGAGACAAAATCGTTCTTACCGACTACAGCGG
>JBOFQC010000520.1:0-2886 GCA_051660725.1 Thermoguttaceae bacterium | reverse complement strand
ATTCGGTGACAGCGACGCACTTGATATCGGTGATTGGGTCCTTGCAATTGGTAACCCGTTTTCACTCGATTCAACCGTAAGTGCCGGTATTATCAGTGCCAAAGGCCGTTCTTTGCAGAAAGTACAGCGTGGCGATTTCCTGCAGACGGACGCATCAATCAACCCGGGTAACTCCGGCGGTCCGCTGATAAATCTGCAAGGTGAAGTCGTCGGTATTAACACCGCAATTGCTTCGGCAAGTGGCGGAAACCAAGGGATCGGATTCGCAATCCCGTCCAACACCGCTAAATGGGTCGTTGCCCAACTTATTGGTAAAGGACGTGTGACACGTGCTTATCTCGGAGTTTCGACCAGATCAATTGACGCAGATTTGGCAACCAAACTCGGTGTCGCACCGCGACAAGGCGTATTGGTCGATGTTGTACACGACGGAACACCAAGCGACGCAGGTGGTGTTAAACGAAACGACGTTATTATTTCGTTTGACGGCCAGCAAGTCAGTTCAAACGAAGAACTGCAAAAAGTGGTTGAACGTGCAGACACAAGCGCAAAACATAAACTTGCGATTATTCGTGACAAAGTCAAGGGAGAAATAACCCTCTCGGTCAAAGAACTGCCCGATAACTTCGAAGAAGTCGGAAGCAAACTGCTCGGAAGCAAACCCAAACCATACTCAGACAATCGCGTTGGAATTATGGTTGCCGAACTGGAACCGGAAGTTATCGCTTCCCGTTTTGGAATAAAAGCCACTTCTGGAGTCACGATTATCAATGTTAATCCAAGTAGCGTTGCGGATCGTTGCGGTTTGAAACAGGGAATGGTTATCGAAAAAATCGATGATATCACTATTTCGACAACCAAAGATTACACCGCAGCAATGAATCGCGGCCCTTTATCCGGCGGTTTTAACTTTGAGGTCGCCACTCCTGACGGAAATAAAAAAATTGAAGTGATCCAAACAAAACCAAAACGCTAATCTTTTTCTATAAACACGGAGCTTATAATAAAAAGCTCCGTGTTTCATAATTTGAATCGTTGTGACCGTTTACGGTTTTTTAAGGGGTTAGGAGATAGGAGGAAATTTCCGGTATTTTTAGGACTTTTTCCCATTATGCATTAATTAGTAATAATTCTCGCCAGATTTTTCCGAATGCGACGTTAACTTTTTGTTGACAAAAAATTGTGTGATACGGCCTACTTTACGAGATGTGCTAACTCCACAATTCGAACTTCTAACTCCCGTCTCCTAACTCCTGCCTTTCCCGGCTACGAATCGTTTTTTTGTTGTTTTTTCGCTATGGAACTTTTGAAAAACAAGAGTTTTTTTAGCTGCCTAACGCCAACTTTTTTTCTCCGGAACAGAATAATTTTTACCTAACCCTTGAACTTGTTACCACTAAAAAAAATGTAACTTTTTTTCTCGGCACCTTGAATTTTAATTTGATCCAAAATTTTTTACGAAAAATCTTTGACTTGGGGTTGTAAAGCTGCTAAAATACAGCTAGAGTGATTCTGTATATTTAGATGTTGTTCGAAATTTACGCTGTGCGAGAAGCACAAAAACGTTTTTTCGATTCTAAACACTCAAGTTCTCAAGTACGTGAATTGGTGCTAGATGGAAGTTCAACTGGTTGTATCAGGCGGAAATAAGGCAGGGCAAGTCATTCCTATTGTCGGCCCAAAGTTCATTATTGGTCGAGCAGATGATTGTCATCTCAAACCGAGAAGTGAATTGATCAGTCGTTATCACTGCGCAATTATCTCTGAAGATGGTTACGTTGCGGTACGCGATCTCGGCAGTAAAAATGGTATTTTCCTCAACGGGGAACGTGTCCCTTTGGAAAGCGAGCTGAAGAACGGCGACAAATTAAGTGTCGGACCGCTTGAGTTCGTTGTTAATCTTTCTGTCGGCATGAAAGCGCCGAAAAAGCCCAAAATTGAAAGCGTTGAACAGGCGGTTGTACGTACTGTTGAACGCGAAACTGCTACAAAAGCTGCTGAAGAAACTGGCGGTGCCCTCAATATCGCAGACTGGTTACTTGCCAATGGTGAAGGGGACCAGGAGATGGAAACCCAAACCGCAACAGCGTCTAAAGGACCGAGTGCCGGCTATTATGTTCCAGAACCGGTCGAAGCTCCTGTACCTTCTCCTGAAGAGGAAGAAGAGAAGAAAAAAGAAGACTCCTCTAAGTTCGCTAAACCTAAAGCTGCAAATAGCAGAGACGCTGCCGCGAATCTATTGAAAAGCTTTTTCAAAGGCGGAAGATAATTTGTAGCCGGTTCGCTCAGGACGTACTGCCTAAGTTATTAATCGCTCGGCGTAATATATTTTTAGCCCGGAGCCATGATCCGGGATGCTACACCGAGTAATTTTGCGTTCCTCGGCGGCTAACCGGGCTAACGGCTTACTTGAATAAAAAATTTACGCGGAAAATCGTTGCGATGTTGTACTTGGCACTTTTTTGAGAAAGTGCGGTTTTATGAAACGGCTTTTTTTTACTGGTTGTCATTTACATCTATCATATTCTGCATTACTCCGCAACTTCTTTGTGCTGGGGCTTTTGTTTATTTTTCTCTTAAACGCTTCTTCTGTGCATGCACAAACGACTCAGGAACCAGATTCCGTACCTACGTATTATCACGTTCTTGTTCCAACTGACGAAAATGGTGATCCAGTCGGAGATTCATATTACGTTCCGTCAGAATTAGTCCGCGAAATTGAAAAAGCTGCAAACAACCGAAATTCGTCTTTAAACGACTGGTCAATTATCTCGGCAAAATATGTAGGTGCTTTTTCTATCACGCAGAATCTTCAGGCCGATTTAAGCACTGCTGCAATAAACAATCCCGGTTTGAACAACTCAGGATTATCAGGTTCGTCTGGTT
>JBOFQC010000519.1:0-4112 GCA_051660725.1 Thermoguttaceae bacterium | reverse complement strand
GCATCTCGGATTATACGCTTACAGACGCGATTTCCTGCTGAACATTCCGAAATTGCCGCCGTGTCCAATTGAAAAAACGGAATCGCTCGAACAGCTTCGGGTTCTGTATAACGGTTATCCAATTGTGCTTACCGTTGTGCAAAACGCTTCACACGGTATCGACACGCCGGAAGATTACCAACGGTTCGTCAAACAAATGACAAAATAGCCAAAAAGATGTCCGAAAAAATTAAAAGCGTATCTCAGATAGTAACCGAAGAACTGCTTGCCGTGAACGTCGGAAGCGGTGACGTGCGGGTTTTCGCAACGCCAATGATGATCGCACTCATGGAAAAAGCAGCGGCGTTGTGTGCGGAAGATGTGATTTCGCCGGGCCAGACAACGGTTGGTGCTAACTTGAACGTCAACCACACCGCTCCGACACCGCTTGGAAAAACGGTGACGGCAACGGCTTGTTTAACCGAGCAGCAGGGTAAAAAATTGGTTTTCACCGTCTCGGCAGAAGACGGTAATCAGCAAATCGGCTCCGGAACTCATACCCGGTACATTGTCGAAAAAGCACTGTTCGAACAAAAAGCCGGCGTTTAAGGTTACGTGATTAACCGTAAAATTGATTAAAATTTCAGGTCAATATATGTACCTCTTTGAACACCGTAGCTTTTAAGTTCTGCTTCAAGCTCAGAGCCATCATCGACATACAAATAAGATAAAGTAGGGTACCACAAATACGGCGTTCCGGGCGTGTGCTTGTTAATTGAATAGTCCAGATTGCCTTCTTGTTCTGTTCCATCCGGGTGCTGAACATAAACAAACGGCTCGTCAATACACGGCACACGAGGTACTTCTTTCAAAATCCCGGCAGTCACCAGCTCGTTTAGGTTTTCCGGCAGGCAGCCGTGTTCTTTTTTATAAAGCATTAGTGCCAGTAAAATTATGTCGGCTCTCCTGCCTGCTTCTGTTTGATAGACATGGCCAAAATAGATTCCAGTCCAAGGAGAAACCATATCCAACGGCCCGTTGAAAATAGAGCTATAATTCCTCTCCCTACGAAAATATCCGTCACGTTCTCTCTGAGACAATTCCCTTAAATCTCCCTTGTTTTCGTAAATCGCTTCTTCGGCTTTTTCCGCAAGGTACATCTGGTCCTGAAATTCGTACGCAAGTTGACGCAGTGTTCTTGCTTTTTCCCACGGACAAATCAAATAAGCCCGAAGCATTGTTGAAAAAGGGTCTTTCCAATCCATGTACGCTTTTGCTGGCAAACCATGCTTTACCAGACGGTATTCGTTTTCAAACTCTTTTTTCAGTAATGTGGTGTAACTCACACGATTTGTTGGTGTCGATTCCAAAAACGCAATGCCATCACGCAAAAACTGCGGAGAAATTTTTGCGAGATCGTACGGAAAATCACGTTCTGATAACTGCGTATCGGTATTATTGCCCGCTTTGAACTCATCTGATTCTATACGTGGAAGATTGTAATAATGTATTCTGCCTGGATTGTAACCCAAAAATCGCAAGGGATAAAATGAATCATCATTTTTATCATTTATTAACTTACGGGTAACAGCTAATTTTGCGGCTTGCCTATTTATTTGGTTATCTTCGTAAAGCGGTTGGTTATTCACCACGTATTGGTCAGTCATCTGCTCGATATACAATTGTATATCAAAGCCAATACTATCTTCCGAAATCGGCTTTTCAAGTCGTGCCGGATTGGCCCGGTAACCGAAATCAATCACCGGAATCGAGTAAATTCTGTAAAGCGGTAACACCACGAACACGAAAACAAACGGTGCCACAAGACTCAGTATTACCGGACGACGTGATTTCCATATACTCCGGCGACGCAGCCAGTCGTCAATTCGCAGCCGTGACGCAATTAATATTCCGGCAAGTAAGGGTACGATGAACCATAAAAACGAGAAATTTAGTTTAGCACGTGAATCCTCAACATTAACGCCAAGATAAACCATTAAAAACGAACACCAACCTATAAATAACCACGCCAATGTGGTAGTACAAACAATCGAAATAATCCGGCTGCGGAACAGCATTGACACCAACGCTCCGCAAATGAACGGGATGCAATAAAGGCCGGTTGCACCAAGAAGCATCGCTAACATAATCCAGAATTGGCCAGTCCAAAAATTTATTACACGCTCAATTACGTTTAATGCTGACATCTCACTAATACGACCAATATTTTCGTATGTTGCGCAGAAAATAAAAGTTAGCATTAACGCCAAACCGACACCAAAGTAAACTGAGCCGAAAGCCGCGATTCGGCTTAGCCAGATTTTGCCCGGTGATATTCCTCGATCCGCTAAAAACGCGCACCCAGATTTTTGGTCGCCTGAAAATATGCTGCCGCAAAATATAAACCCATAAAGAGCACTAACAAATAGTATGAGCTGAATAACAAAAGTGTAATCAGAATTAACGTCCTTTATTCCTGAAAAAACTAAGCCAAAGGACATTGTACAATTAATTACGCCAATTAGTATTGCGTACATGAACAGGTTTCGTGACTGGGAAATTGCCTGGCAATACAGAGCCGCAAATTCCCATTTCGGCTTGTAGCTTAATGACGCCGCTTCTTCATCAGCGGATGTTTCCCGATCAGTCCAGTCGGCAAACGGGTTCCCTTTGTCACGCCAAATATCAAACCAATAGTAACCGCTTACGATACCAGTGACACCAGCAATAATGGCAAGGCTCACAGTTATGGTCAGTCCGATAAAACCTCTATAGCTGGAATCGTTCAAATAATTATACGCAAAAGTGAAGCTAAGCCAACTTATACAAGATGCGGAAATAAGTGCCCCGAGAAGTGAGTTTAACTGCGAATTGGTTCGGGTTGTCCAAAGCATACCCCAACATATTGGAAACAACACTATAAGTGCGTAAGCTCCTAATGCAACACCAATTGCTTCGCCTACATTCGACATGTCGAAATAAGCGTTTCCGACCAAGTAGTCCCATAAAAAACCTTCAATTCCGGCAACAACAAAAAACGCCGTTGAACTGAAAAACAGCCAACTGAATTTTCCGGCAAGTAATAGCCCGCGTGACACGGGCAGGGAACGAATCATGGAGTACGTTTTTTCTTCGTGTTCGTTGCAAAAAAGAATCGCCGACATGCCGGTTGTGTACAATGCCGTAACAAGCAAAGCGATTCTTAACATTGTGGCGGCACCTCCGTCCATGAATCCACGATATGGGTTGCCAAACAACCAAAGCGTAGACGCAAGTTGCAGCAGAATCACGAAAATAAACAGTGCCGCCAAAAGCGGGAAATTCTGCCGGTATTCTTTCCAAAGTAATGTACGGTACATCAGAATATGTGGATATGTTATAGTGATTTGTAATTTGTTTGCCACCTGTTAGCCGTCGAGGCCTGCTCGACGTATCTCCCCGGAGCAGGGCTCCGGGGCTAACGGTAGTAGTAATCGGAAACAATTCAGCCGTTCATATATGCGACGAAAATTTCTTCGAGTGTCGGACTTCGCAGCTCGAAACGGAGCACGTTTTCGTCATTTGCCAGCACGTTTTGCGCTGCCGGATCAAGGTGCCGACCAAGAATGCAAACTTCGCGTCCGTCAATTTTCGCTTCCACGATTTCCTCAAACGGAGCGGAAAAATCAGCGGTTCCGTCAGCGAGCCGTTTGGTGTCACTTCCAAGTGTCGCGGTCAGCACCTGGGCGGTGGCTTTTAGTTTTTCGAGGTTTTCGATAACAACCATTTTGCTTTTCTTCATGATTCCAATGGTGTCAGCGACCCGCTCCACTTCGGAAATCTGGTGCGAGGAAAGGAACACCGTTTTACCGGTAGCGGCACGTTCAACCATACTTTCGAGAAACTCACGACGGACAAGCGGATCAAGCCCGGATGTCGGCTCATCCAGAATAAGCAGCTCCGGATCATGTGAAAGAGCGAGTGACAGCGACACTTTTGCCCGCATACCTTTCGAGAGGCTGCGAATTTTGGTTTTCATCGGCAGTTCGTATTGTTCCACATATTGGCAATACGTTTTCCAGAAACCTTCGGGATAAAACGAGGCGGCAAACTGTCCGATCTCCGAAACGGTCATCCAATCGTAAAGGGACGGC
>JBOFQC010000518.1:0-5689 GCA_051660725.1 Thermoguttaceae bacterium | reverse complement strand
GTGGAAAAGAAGTCGGGTGTTAGAGTGCGGTGTATCTGTGTATTCCCAGCGGGTGTAAATAACACGTCCGTTCGGCATAACAGTCGGGCACCAGTTGTGTTCCTGGTCGAAACATAATTGCCGAAGTGCGGTTTCAGGCGTTTCGGCATTCGGGTCTAAAAGGAACAGGTTCGCAACGTGAGACGAACCGAAAACACACGGCACGCCAACCATTGGAGCCGTACAAGTGAGCATTATCCGTCCGTCAGGTAAATAACAAGAGTCGTAAAAATCAATGTCCGAATCGCCGTTGGTGAGCTGTTTTACGGATTTGTCCGACAAATTATATTCGAAAACGTGCCAACGGTTATTGTCACCAACCGCTGAAAACATCAGTTTGTCTGCGTCGAAATTAAGATCAACGTCGCTGACGAGCGTGTCACGGTTCGGTTTGAAAACGGAAGTAAGTTCGAGCGTTTCAGGGGATAATGCTTTATCGTTTGAATTGTCACCTTTTCGTAACAGACTGTTCAGTTCAAGCAACATGATTTCGTCGTCGTAGCCACTTTTTGGCAAACTGGAGTTACTTTCCCAGTTCATTGGCATACCCATACTTGGGCCTCGTGCGTGTCTTCTGACGAGTAAAACGGAGTCGAAATCAATTGCGGGGTTTTCGGTGAAAATCGCTTCGAAACGTAGTTTATCCAATTCTTTTTCTATTTTCTCAAGCTTGGGCGTAGCGTTTTCCACGGAGATTTTTTCTTCTTCGATTTCTTTTGCAAGAATGTCCGCTTCTTTTTCGATTGCGTCGAGTTTTTTGAGGTAATTTTTTCCGTTCGGATATTTTTCACCATAAGTGATTATCAAGTCGTTAATAGAACGCCGCATCGCTTCCGTATTTGGCTTTGCAGCGTTTACAATGTCGCGGAGCGGGTCGATTAACTTTCTGGCTTTGGGTCGGCTAAGTTTCCAATCGTCTGGAATCGGATTATCGACGGCTTTGAATTTCAATCTGGCAATGTGCGGAAACGGCGACGAAAGGGCAACCAACTTGACTGTGTGCATACCGGCAGACGGCACGTTAATCGTAATAGGTTCGTCCCAAACGGCGTTTACGGAGTCCCAGCTTCCGTTGGCTGGTCCGTTGCAAACGGTTCCGACTACTTCATCATCGAGATAAACGGTTACTTGTCGCACTTCGCCCATTGTGGAAAAAACCGAAAACTCGTATTTTCCCGCCACTGGGAATGGAATAGCGTACTCGACTCTGTTCGGAGTAGCGCTTCCATTAGCAATAATCGGCGGGCCACCGGCTCGGTACTGTTCGGTGAATACCGCAGCATTACCTTCGTCAAACGCCCACGCTTCAATTGTAAACGAATCGGCTGCTTTCACGTACGAAAACGTAAACAACGTTAACACCAAGAAAAAAATAGTGCATAATAGTTTTAATTTCATTGCAACAAATTTGGGTTAGGAATAATATTTTGTACCGTAAATACAATAATTCTATACCTTGATTAAATTTTAGTATGTCATATTTTACCCGAATCATTGGTGAAATGCAATAGAATACAACCGCGTATTGCGGCTGACAAAATTATTATATTGGTGTCTGGAAATTTGAACCTTTTCCAGTATATTATGTATGTTATACTGTCGCCCGGAATAGATTGTATGTTTTCAGCAAAATTAATGGTAAATTGAACATGAGCGAAACATTATATCAACTAAAAATTACTTTACTCGAATGCAAACCAGCTATTTGGCGCAAGTTCGTTGTTCCTTCTAATGTCACTCTTAATAAACTGCATTATATAATCCAATCTGTCATGGGCTGGCAGAATTGTCACATGCACTCGTTTATTGCAGGGAAAGAGTATTACGGAATCAGTGACGAAGACCTTCCGGAAGATGAATATACACTCAATGATATCGCATCAAAAAAAGGCGATAAATTCAAATACTGGTACGATTTCGGCGATGACTGGATGCACCAAATTGTAGTTGAAAACGTCAATTATACAAATCCTGACTGCCCTCATCCGATATGTTGCATAGCCGGAGCTGGTGCTTGTCCGCCTGAAGATTGCGGAGGTATATACGGTTTCGTCGATTTTTGCGATGCAATTTCCAATCCGAAACACCCGGAACATAAAGAGTTAAAAAGTTGGTATGGCGGCAAGTACGACCCGTTGAAGTTTGATATTGACGCCATTAACAAGAAGTTCGGTGTCAAGCATTCCGCATCTACCGCATCAGCAGCCAAAAAAAACACGCAAAAAGCTGCTAAAAAAGCTGCCCCACAAGCTGGCGAAACGCCAGTAAAAAAAGCGGTGAAAAAAACCGTAAAGAAAGCCGCTAAAAAAACAACCAGCCGAAAAGATATTGGCCAGAAATAAATTGATACCGACAATATTTTGGCTCTCAAAGAAGAAATGATGCGGGAAATCACCAGAAAACTCACCTCGCTCAATATTTCTGAAGAAGATATTGGACAAATAGATTTGAATTCCATGTGGCTGAAAACTCCCGGTGCCATTGTATGGCTCGAAAAGTGTTTCGACAAGAAATAAGTGTTGCCGTGTCTGTTCAAAAGGTGTGGAACCTGCGTTTTATTCACTCAGCTGTTTTATATGAACGCGCGCTTCTTTGTAGTTGAATTCTTCAAGGAATAATTTTATTTTACTAAGAGTATTGAGCGTTTCTTGCCCGTAGTCATATTCCAGCAACTCGTCGATTAACGCCGTTGCTGTGTCTGTGTCGAAATCATTAACCGCACTGTTAATCAAGGCCAGGTTTTTTTGTAAAGTTTCAGCATTACCGGCAGGTTTCTGGGCAGTACTCGCTTTTTGTGCTTTTGCATCCAAATCAAACAGTGCGGCAGACAACGCAACGTTAAGTCGTTCGATTCGTGAAATAAAGTCGTTCGTAAACTTTTTACAGTACTCGACGTCTAATTTTCCAGCCGCATTTTCAAGCTCGGCAGCAATTTTTGCCAACTCGTCACATCCGATATTTTTTAGCACACCTTTGACACCATGAACTTCAACTTGGTACGCCGGCATGTCGCAAGACGCAAGGTTACCGAGAAGCTGTTCACAATATTTACTGATATTACGGTTAAACATCCTCAATGAGCTGACGTAAGTTTCACAGTTTCCGCCGTTTCTTTCCAATCCAGATTCTGCGTCAAGCCCTTGTACAAATATCAGACGCGATTCGTCGGCTTCTGCAGCCATCCCATTTTTGACACCAACAGTTTTTTCTGCGTGCGGTCTGGTGCCAAGAGTATATTTATTCTTCGGCAACCACTCGATCAATACGGAGTTAAGTTCCGACCTGTCAATTGGTTTTGCCACAAACCCATTCATACCTGATGTTAAGAACATTTCTTTAGCGCCGTGTATTGCGTTTGCGGTCAAAGCAATAATCGGCAATTTTTCACACGCCGGAGCAAGTGTTCGGATAAGTTCAGTGGCGTCAAGTCCGTTCATGCCGGGCATCATGTGATCCATGAAAACAATGTCATACATGTCGTTGTCGTCAAGCGAACTTTTAATTTTCTCAATTGCTTCCGGACCAGACTTTGCGGTGTCAATTGTTATACCAAACGCGCCGAACACCCCGGTTGCTGCGTTTAAATTTATCTCGTTATCATCTGTCACCAGAACCTTGGCAGTGGATTCCGTGATGAATTTTTTCTCTGACACTTTCGGTGCCGTTATTTTCTCAGGATCACCAAGCACTTTGGGGATGCTAACCGCAAATTCGCTCCCCTTGCCGTAAACACTTGATATTTCAATTGTTCCGTGCATGAGTTCGATTATGCTCTTGCATATACTCAAGCCGAGGCCGGTTCCGATCACGCTGGAAGTGTTTTGGTGGTCAACCTGCGTGAAGACATCAAAAAGTTTCGGTATATCTTCTTCTTTAATGCCAAGTCCGGTATCCGCTACAATGAACATAAGTGAAGTGTCGTTTGCTTGAACGGTTAACGTGACACCACCAGTGCTGGTGAATTTTATCGCGTTTCCAATTATATTCCACAAAACCTGTTTAAGGCGGATGTCGTCACCGTACAAAACTTCGGGTACAGCGTCGGATCGTATAACGTCAAACGAAATCTCTTTGCGTTCCGCAACGCAGCCCAATGTGTTTTCAATATTTTTAAGCAAATCATTCAAGCGGTAATTTTTAGGCACAAGTTCCATTTTTCCGGCTTCCAGCTTGGAAAAATCGAGCAAATCATTCACAATTGTGAGCAGAGAGTCGGCTGACTGCTTCATGTCTGAAACGTAAGCGTGTTGTTTGTCCGACAACTTTTCATCCATGAGCAGCTCGGACATGGTAACAATTGCGTTCATTGGTGTCCGAATCTCGTGAGACATGCTCGCAAAAAATCGGTTCTTTAACTCGGCGAGAAGTTTTTCCTTTTCGATATAATTCAGCTGCAAAATATACACAAGGGCAGCACCGAGCATCAAAATTATGATAATCGCAGTTGTGAAAACCGGCGGCTTGCGTGATTGCGCTACGCTGGCCAACCACTGATCGCCGTAATAATCGACCATCAACGCCGAGTCGGCTTTGCCGTCTTTTAGATGTAGCGGAATAACCACACTGGTCCAGTACCGCCCGAAATTGTAAAACGGAAAGTCTGTCGTGCTCGGACGGTTGTAATCAATTGCATCAGTGATAAACGATTTCGGACGATTCTCGAAGTAAAAATCGGTGCCAGGAGGTACGTGCTCTTCCATTGGTCCTTCGAGTTTTCCGTCTCCGTTGTAATCGGCTTCGTTGCTCATTATGAAAACGTACCGCCCGTCATCTGTTTTGTGAAATGTGCAAATATTTAGAACAGCTTTGATTTCATTTTGCCAACGAAGAATCAAGCTGTGAATGTCTTTATAAAGTTCGGTATTCGCAGTTTCTGGCACCGGCTCGAGTTGGTCGTGGTGCATGGCGTCAAGCGCAGCGGCAAACGCCCGGGCACGGTCCAATCTGGTAAAGTTCCAGTATGTAACTGCGGCGCGACTAACCATAAGTGTCGTTATTGTCCCGACAACCAATGTTACAAGTACGCAACTCCAAGTTAATACAAGAGTTCTGCGAATTGATACCGCGCGTTGAAACGGACTGGTTCTCGCAAATATAGAAAGAAAAATCAATCCGATTATTCCGAACAAACAGACCGATAAAATGTCGATGTTCCAATAAAGAGTTCCGTACCAAGTGTAATAATTTATTGTTAAAAACATCAGTAAATATCAAGTGAGTACGGAATCAAGTTACAATAAATGAAAAAGAGAGTTCTACCGGTTTCCGATAATTCGTTCGAGTTTTGAATGTACCGCTTCGTTGTTACATGGTTTTACCAGAAAATCAGTAACGCCGAGTTTAAACGCTCGTGTAACGGAATCCGCTGTTGCACTGGCTGTCAAAAAAATTATCGGCGCTACTTTACGTCTCTTTTGAATCTGTTCCGTAAGTTGGAACCCATCCATGCCGGGCATAACAAGGTCGAGAATATACACATCGGGTATGTTGGTTTCCAAATACTGCAACGCATCTTCACCGGACGTGACACCAACAAAGCGGTATTTGTCACCAATAATTGCTTTGAGCGAAGCCAGATTGTTCGGTTTGTCGTCAACGGCGAGGATTATCGGTTTTCGTCCGGTTGTGGATTCGGGAGCTATACCTTTCC
>JBOFQC010000517.1:0-2166 GCA_051660725.1 Thermoguttaceae bacterium | reverse complement strand
GTCAATCTTCGCGGACAGGTCATTCCCGTTCTTGATATGCGACTCCGCTTTCACATGGAGCCTCGAAATTATGATGAACGCACTTGTATTGTTGTGGTCAATATCGGTGGGTCGCAAGTTGGACTTGTCGTTGACACTGTAAATGAAGTCCGAAACATTGACGACGATCAAATTTCACCACCACCGAAAACGGCGGGAGCAGACAGTGCCCAATACATTCAGGGAATGGGAAAAGTCAGTGACGAGGTGATTATTCTCCTTGAAGGCCGCCGACTATTATACGAGCACGAAGTCTCTGCTCTCGGACTATAAAATCGAGCGGAACATGCCAGTTGTGCTAAATACACAAATGGCATGTTCTATACTGCAAACGGTACAAAATTGGACGTTTAGCCAGCTTTCGTAGAAAGCTGTTGTCTCACAAAAACAAACTTATCACGCTCCTGTTCTGCGTCTTTACAACAAAACTTTCCTAACAAGGAGAAATCCCCATGAAATTTTTTGTACACGTTTTCGTCTTTGTCTCTCTCGTCGCCTGTGTCGCCTCTGTTGCTGCGGAAGAATTATCTGCTCGCACAAAAGAAAACATGAAGAATCCTTTCTTCAAATCGTCTTTGGAATTTTTGAAAACTCCAACTCCACTTGATGATTCCGAAGCGACAGAACAAGACAAGATGAAAGCATATACGGAAACCATTCCTGGAACGGAGTATTCCTTCAAAATGATTCCGATTAAAGGTGGAAAATTTATTATGGGAAGTCCCGAGGACGAAGATGGGCGTGATGACGACGAAGGTCCAATTCACGAAGTTGAAGTAAAACCCTTTTGGATCGAAGAACATGAAGTTACATGGAAAGAATTTGAACAATTTGCACTGAAAATTTTGAGAGATACTCGCAAAAACAAAACCAATGTCTCCGAACGAGAATCTGATGCCGACGCACTTGCCGCTCCAACTCCTGCGTATGACATCGGCTCAATCAGTCACGATAATGCCGGAAAAGTCGGATTTCCAGCAAGTGGAATGACGCATTATGCCGCACAACTTTATTGCAAATGGCTCACAATGCTGACCGGACGTTATTATCGACTGCCGACGGAAGCCGAGTGGGAATATGCTTGTCGTGCTGGGACAAAAACTCCTTATTCTTTTGGAGAAGACGATTCTGACATCGACGATTTCGCTTGGCATTTTGAAAACAGCGACGGCGTTTCAAAAAAAGTGAAACAGAAAAAGCCAAATGCGTGGGGATTGTATGACATGCACGGAAACCTTGCCGAATGGGTGCTCGAACAGCATGACAATGCGACATATACCAAAAGAAAACCTGAAATGTTCGGAAATCCAGTGGCACCACCGAAAGGAAAGTATTTTGGACAGGTGGCACGCGGTGGAAGTTGTGAAGACGACGAAAAGGAAGCACTTCGTTCTGCAAATCGCATCAAATGCGTTGCTGACTGGAAAAAACAGGACCCCATGTATCCACAAAGTATTTGGTGGATGACTGACGCACCATACATCGGTTTCCGAATCGTCCGTCCACTTGATCCGCCGAAAACGGAAGAAGAGGCAAAAATATACGAACCCGATCCAGCTGTCTGGCTCGAATATGCCGAAACAAATCATCGCCAGTAAAATGGAACTCTTTTTTTCGTGAAAACTTCCGGTGGTACTGGACAGAAGTCAAACGACGCATACAATATCTGTGTTATGTGTGCGTGAGTGGTGGCTTCTGAGAGCATCTCTTTGTTTGCACCCCTAGCTCAATTGGATAGAGCATCGGTCTACGGAACCGAAGGTTATGCGTTCGAATCGCGTGGGGTGTACTAAAAAAATTCCATTGGTGGAGTCGTTTGAGCCGGTGCGTTGGCGAGTCGGCGGTGTATTCCGGCGAGCCGCCAACGTAAGTTGGCGGGTTTGTTCGGCAACAATCGTCAAAAAAACGCAGCAGTCCCGTAGGGACTGGGTACACGTTCACCGCAATTTGTATTGGTCTTGACAGAATCAAGGGATAAATCGTATACTTCGGTCATGGACTTCGATCATAGACGCAAAAGACAAACGTGTCGCCGTGAATTTCTGCCGACTGCGATAAAAATTCGTGAACGGATAAAACTTTTTGTAGCAAAATTGAGGCATAATAAACAAATGACATGCCAATGTT
>JBOFQC010000516.1:0-4968 GCA_051660725.1 Thermoguttaceae bacterium | reverse complement strand
ATAACACGAATGCCGTTTAATTCCGCGTCTTTTTCCAGTTTCAGCATACTTTTCATTGCGTCAGGGTCAAGATTTTCGCCTGTGCCTTTGACAAGGTAAGTCGTGTTCGCAGTGATTTCACCGTAAATCGTGCCGTCTTTGCTCATGTAACAGTCGACTTTTCCTCCATTTGCGTGGATAAGATTCCGAAGCGAATCGAGGTCGTCGGCGTAAGCGGCCCCTTGATCTTGTTCTTTTCGTGTTCCGATTCCTGGTATAATGACTTGACCGCAAATAGCGAACTGCGGGTGCATACCAGGTTTCCAAACCGGCGTGTAAACCACGTCGCCTATCTGGATCGGGTTAGTTAAAATGCTTCCGATAATTCGAGCTTGAGCAGTGTTTCCGGTCAAAACCCGAGTGACTTCAATGCTCGCTTTAGGTTTGGCAACCGCGACATCGGAGCTACCTTGTTCAAAAACACTAAAAGTAGTGCCAGGCTGCAGACCGGCAGCACTTCCGATATTCAGGAGAACAGTTGCTTCGCGTTGATTAACGGAGATAACCTTTGCGTCTTCGACGTCGAAGGTCGGACTTTTTAATGCGGAAAGTTCGTCGTTAATTTGTTTATTCACAGTTGCAACCTTGGTAAGATCGGCATTTGCCTGTGCTTGGCCTTTTCGAGCAATTGCAATTGCCGCTTCTGCGTCACTTCTTGTTCTTGCGAGTTCGTCGCTCAACTGTTGCGATTGAGTGCGAATATTGCTTAGTGTATTATTGTATGTGCTTTGCTCATTTTCCAAGTCTTTAATTGCACGATCACGTTCAGCAATTGCCGCATTGACTCGCTCGTTGGTCGTCGCTGTTATTGCCGCGAATTCGTTAGTTAAAGAAGTAATCATTGTATGCGCATCTGCAAGTTCTTTGATTTTTCCTTGCAGTTCGGATTCTTTCATTTTCAGAAGTTTCGCATAACCTTTATCTTCTTCCTTACCTGGGATATTGTTGCCAAATTTTGTAAATGCAGCTGTGTGGTCAACTTTAATAGTATCAACATTTACGTCTGGCAGATAACCTACAATTAATTTGAGTGTGTCCAAATCCTTGACAGTGTTTCGCAGATCACCTGCGTTTTTCTCCGCTTCCTTTTTTGCGCTGTCGTAATTCTGGTAATTCTTATTGGATTGGTTGAATCCGACATAAGTTAGTACGCCAAACACAATTGTCAGCAGAATAAAAATGATCATCACGATCACTGTGCTCTGGTCTCTCTGCATGATCTATTAACTCCCAAAAACTATGTGGTTATATGGTTTATCATTACTGAGTCTTCTTTTCCCAACAAGTTAGAGCTTCAGTAAATATTTCGCTATTAAGTAATTTTTATCGTGGCAAAACAGGATATTGGCAAAAAATATAACAAATAGGGATAATGTCCAAGTTTGTAATGAATGAATTAGCGTTGCCGGTATATTTGGTTTTGCCAGTGTATTCGGAATAAAAAACTTTATGATATTTGTGATGTTTGGTGCATTTCCGCTGTACAGCCGTGGTCAATGTGTTGCATTTTACTCGTTTTGTAAACACTTGCTTTTCCCGCAGGCAAAGCAAGTAAAACTGCTGTTCAATGACTACGCATGGTAAAAATGGCGCAACACTACAACTATTCAAGGTTACATCGGTAATATGCCCCGTAAATCGGACCTGCTGCGGTAAAGAATTGGAAATTTTGTTAAATATTTGGGTGAACCCACCGGTTAAATTAGTTGTTCCAGTTAAGCGGATTGTTGCAAAAAAAAAGTTATTTTCGCTTCGGGTTCACAACGGCCAGATATGTGACGTTCCGAGTAAAAGCCGAAAGCGCGAAATTCGCATTGACCTATATCTTGAATTTACGTAAAGTTCGCAAGTAGTACACCACCAAGATTAGATTTGTGAGATTGGAAACGCAGATCTAGGATCAGTGGCAAATATAATCGACAAACTTAATCCTATAACCTAAAGCCTAAAGCCTATTGCCTAACGCCAGTATTATAGCATAACTCCTCACCAAAATGTTCTGGTCAAAGAAAAAAAAAGACGAGGACGAAGATGATGATCCAAGAGAACGCGGCGGTTTCCGCGGTAAAGATGACGAGGAAGAAGGTGGAGAGCCAAAGCCCAAGTTGAATATAAGCGAAATAATCGCAAATGTTCGAGCTTGGGCGGAAGCAAACCAGACGAAAACACTGATAATTCTTGCGGGAATTATCTTGTTTTTCATTTTACTCCTTTCACTTTATATTTGGCACGTCATTTCAGTCCGAAACAGACCAACGGTTGAACAAGCCGTTAGTGCTCTCGAATTCGGAGCTTTTTCACAAGCCCGGGTTTATGCCGAGTCGGTGTTGCGCTATGTGAAAAAAAATGATAACAAAAGAGCAACCAGAGAAAAAAAGGCAACTGCTCTTTTTGTGTTGGGCGCGTCGATTTTCGAGTTATATAACAATTCGCGGATAGAAGATAAAAAATCGTTTTACCTTACTGCTGCAAACTATTTGGAGGAAGCTAACCAACCGTGGCTGCCTCAAAAGTACAAAGCGAAAGAAACGCTTTACCTTGCCAAGGCGTTGTATTATTCGGACAACATCTCGAAAGCAATTGAAGCCCTGTATGCCGCAGAAGAAGTACCGGGACAGGAGCTAAAACCGATTTATTGGCTCCTTGCAAATGCGATCATGAAAAGTGATGTGCCTGATTACAACCAGGCTCTGCATTACTGCGATTTATTTTTAGCTGATCCGACAACGACACAATTTGAAAGAGATGAAGCGAGATTGCTCCGTTCACATATTTTACTGCGGCTGGGTCGAATTCGTGAAGCAAACGAGACTTTCGACCAGGTTCCGATACTTGATGAATTGGAAGCGTATCAGGAGCTTATTGGTGCGCAATTATTAATTGAGGAAGCACGTGAATACCGAAAACGTGCAATTGAACTTGAAAAGCAACTTTTCTTAAAAGATTCGCCTTTTGAGTTACATCAGGAAACGGGTACTGGTAATCAACCAATTACAAATGCAGGTACAACAAGTACAGATAATGCTTTGGAGGAATCACAGCCCGGAAGTGATGATACCGGCACATTGGATTCCAATCCGGCTGTTAATGAGACCGAAACGGCACCTGATGAAAGCGTAACAGCACCTGCACCGACAAATCGAAACGCACCTGAGCCGAATTCGACATATAGATTTATGCCTCGAAGAGCAACACAGCCGAAAGTGCCGGTTTTACTTGGCGCAGCCACTTCCTCGAAATCGGGAGCTCCAACGCCGAAAACTTTATTTGTGCCTAAAAAGACGGTTTCGCAGGGCAATATACCGGTATACGTTTCGGATGTCGAATCGTTACCAAGAACGGAAGCTCGAATTCGCCAAGTGGTATTCAACCGCCAAGACCAGCCGGCAGGTTCAGCGGTGTCAGATGAGTCGTCAGATAAATCGGTGTCACCAGACGGAGTTGTGACTGGTTCAAAATCGCCCAGCTTGTCAACGTCGAATGCTGCAAAATTACTAAATACAAACCAAACAGTAGACGTAAATGCAGTACAAGAGTTACGTAAAGCGGCATTGGATAAATATCGTGAGGCGATTTTACGGCTCGAAATGTCAAAAAATGCCGACTTGGACAAATTACAGTATTCGAGTCAGGCTACGCTTTTGCAAGGTATCGCTTACGAGGAAATGGGCGAATTTAAAAAAGCACAGGATATGTTCTCGTTCCTTATACGTACATATCCTTCCAGTAATGACACCGTAGCCGCAGAGTTTCGTTGGGCTGAGCTTGAAAGGAAACTCGGGAATTTCGAGTCGGCTTTATCGGGGTATTACCGTTGTGCGAAAATGCTGAAAGAACTCGGCGCATACAATAATCCGATATTACCACTGAAAGAAATTCTGGCAAGCGTTGAGAGTACTTTCAGCGAATATGTCGCACTTAAGGATTTTGAAAGCGGATTCCGATTACTTTCGGTTTTCAAGGGCGTGATACCAAATTTGGAAATGGCAAAGCTGAACGCTTCCGGATGCGAGGCGTGGGCAAGAGATTTGCGTAAACGAGCAACTGCCTCGACTTACGAGGAATCACAGAAGCTGAATCTCGAAGCGAGAGACAAGTTCCGTTTGGCCGGACGTTGGTTTGCCGAGGTTGCGAAACTTGATTATACATCGCCAAGTCTCGCAGATTATATTTGGTCCAGCGCGGAAAATTACCGTGAGGGAAAGGATTACGTGAAAGCGATTCCCATGTATAAGGAATACCTTAAGTACGACATAGTGCGGCGTCAAGCTGAAACATTGGCTACACTTGGACAGCTTTACTTCGAACTTGATTTGTTGGATAAATCAATTGAAACTTTTGATGAGTATTTGACCGATTATCCGCAAAATTCGCTGGTGTATCAGGTTAGGCTGTTAAAAAGTTACGCACACTTTGAAAAACAGGAACTGCAACAAGCGGAGGTTCTGCTACTGGAAAATTTAAGTGGCGTGCTTGCACCGAAGTCGGCAATGTACCGTGATACGATTTACGCGCTTGGCAAGATGCAATTTAATGCCGGCGACAAGGAAAAAGCAGTTCAAACTTTGGAAGACGCCACTTTTTTACATCCTGACGCCACTCAAGCTGGAGAAGCGTATTACATGATTGCGCAGTCGTATTTGTCACTTGTTGATAAATTACTTGAAGGGTTGAAAACGGCAAAACTGGCAACTGCCAAAGAGCAAACTAATATTGAGATACGTAAAGACAGGCAGCTCGCTTTGAATAATTTTCAAAAGACAAAAGAAGTTTTGCTGGCACGTGAGAATTTAATTCCGTTATCCAAAGCAGAACAGATTATGCTAATGGTGTCGTATTTTGAAATTGCGAAGCAACAGCTTGAACTGGACCAGACCCGTGCGGCTCTTGAGTCGTATAAAGCGGCTCAAAACCGGTATCAAAGTCAAC
>JBOFQC010000515.1:0-7219 GCA_051660725.1 Thermoguttaceae bacterium | reverse complement strand
CTGCACAAATTGCCAAGTGGAAAGAAGAAGCCGCGAAAAAAGGCCCGGTTGCAATGGCAAAAGGTTGGCTCGGTCCCAGCGGTTACTTAAGTATAACTAAATTGTTACTCTTCATACTGGTCTTTTTTTGCTGGGTTTTTACACTCGATTGGATCAGCCGTGATGGTGAAAAGCTGCAAAAAAGCGACCGACTTACATGGAATATGATTAACTTCTTTCCGTATGTAATTATCGGGACTATATTCTTTTATTTGCCAGTAGCGACACCGATATTGTTTTTCATTACGCTTCCACTGGTAATCTTGACGTGGATTGTGCCAGCAATTTGTTATGTCACTTCACGTAACAAACCGCTTCCTCCTTTTGAGCGGGTGATGACTTACGAACACATAAAATATGTGATCGCCTCAATTCTTATAAAAGTCGGCATAAGAATCAAGGTACAAAAAAAGATGGAGTACCAAAAAGGAGAGCCAATAGAAATTGATGCAATTGGCAAGGATATTGACGAGAAGATTTTGACTGGTCGAACTATCCTGGCGCGTAATAATCCAGGTTTCAATCTGCTCCGCACCATTATTTTTGACGCACTGGAACAAAAAGCGGACGGAGTTATGTTCGAATATAATCCGGACAAAACCGTAATGCGTTTCCAAATTGACGGAGTTTGGATTGATTCACAGACGTACCAGAAAGAACAAGGGGACATGCTTCTTGAGGCGTCGAAACTGCTCGTCGGAGGAAAACCGGAAGAAAAACGGCCCAGATTGGGCGGAATGTTTAGAGCGACAATAAGGAAAAAAACAAAGTTCAACGCGGAATTGGTAATCCAAACGGCTCAGAACGGTTTGGAAAAACAATTGATTACTTTTGTGATTCAAAAAGTACCGTTTGACACTTTGGAAGACCTCGGTATGAGACCGGAGCTGCAAGAGAAGGTAAAAGAACTGATTAACGCGCCGTCTGGTTTGGTCGTTTTCTCGTCGCTTCCGGCAAATGGTTTACGCAGCACAATCAACGTAACTTCGAGAACAGCTGACAGATTCACACGTGACTTCGCGACTGTTGAAGATATTCAGAATCCGTTCCAGGAAGTCGAGAACGTGATGCTAAACACTTACGATTCCAAGAAAGGCGAAACACCAATAAGTGTGCTTCCGGACGTGTTTTTCCGCGAACCGAATGCGCTTTTGATTCGCGATTTTGTTAATGTGGAAACTTTCGCTCTCTGCTGCAAAGAAATTGTCGAAAATAATCGCTTGATAATATCTACAATCAGAGGACGTGACGCAGCTGAAACTTTTTTACGTTTATTGGCTCTAAAGATTGACCCGCAGCTTTTCGCGACGACGATTAAATCGGTTGTTTCGCAGCGTTTAATTCGTAAATTATGTCCCGACTGTAAAGAAGCGTTCGAACCGCAGCCGGCGTTACTCCAACGGCTCGGCCTGCCGCCGGGAAAAATAGCTCAGCTTTACAGAGTTCGTTCTGCACCGCAGCCGGGAGAAAAACGCAAACCGTGCCTTACTTGTAACGACATTGGGTTCAAAGGCCGAACAGCGATGTTCGAAATTATCGAAGTGAACGACGATATTCGCAAGATTCTCGTCACGAAACCGTCAGTGGAAGCCCTCCGCAAAGCTGCTAATCAGAGCGGTCAGAAAAGTTTCATGTTCGAAGGCGCACTGCTCGTAGCAAAAGGCATAACGTCCGTTGAAGAATTAGCCAGAGTTATGAAATAAGAGGCTAGACTTCAGACGTTAGACGTTAGAAGTCTGTTGAACCGATTTGAAATCTAACTTCTAACTTCTAACATCTGAAGCCTAACGTCTAACGTCTATTCACTACACTATTATGGAACAAGTAATAAATTATATATTGTTGGTACTTGGCGTGGTATTTGTAATAGCAGTGCCACTTGCCATTCTTGGGTTGCGATTAAATGAAGGGTTGTGGGGCAACACAATCTGTTTGTGCAACATTACGTTTGCGTCTCTGATTGCGGCCAATTATTTTGAACTGGTCTCAGGATTGCTAGTGGACGCTTATGTTAAGGGATTGTTTTTTTACGACTTCTTTTCGTTTTGGGTAATATTTGCGTTGGTGTATTTTATTCTGAATTTTTTAACGAACAGACTTTCTCGAATAAAAGTTCACTTTCCACCAGTTGTGGAGCAAGCAGGAAACGGTGTCGTACTTTTGGCAGTTTTCCTGAATTTCGCTTGTGCGGTTGGTTTTTCGTTACCTACAGCACCGTTTGCTCCAGACGAGGGTGGATGGACATCTTGGACCGCTGGGACCGAAGGCTTAGGTTATAGAGTTCGTGTGTTATCTCACTGTTCGTTGGTTCCGTTCACCGGCGAAAATGAATGGCCAGGGGCCGACGAGTACGTTGCGGATCATACTGGCAAACGTTGGGCTCTCATGTCTAATGCGCTAGAGAAAAAAGCGTTTATGTATGACGGTGCAGCCCCACCACGTCGCGGCGGAACGGCTAGTAGTGAGTGAATGTGTCATTAACAATATTTGTAACCGTTCACGGTTTTTAAGGAGATAGGAGTTAGAAGTTAGGAGATAGACTTCAGATAATTTCGAATAACCTATTCACCTATTCACCTATTCACCTATTCACCTGCTCACCTAACTCCTAAATTCTGCCGTGAACGGCTACCAATATTTTTTGCAGTTGATTTTTTTTTACTTTATTCTTATAGTCCAGAAAAATATAAATCATGTCAGTAAATGAGATAAAGAATCAAAAGACGGAAGAGCCCGAAGTAACACTACCAAAAAAGTCACTTTTTGACACGCATTGGGAACCGCCGACAGACGAGGACGAAATTCGTGCGTACAGCAACATAAGTGTAATGGCTGTTATTGCCCTTGTGTTAGGTGTCCTTTCGTTCTCTGCTTTTTTGTATCCTGTTTGCTTAATAATAGCTTACTTTAGTATTGTTTTTTCATTAATAACGTATTTTTGGATAATAAGGCCAGATTCCGGTTTGTTGGGGCGGAACATGGCACTGATAGCGATTTCCTGTTCGATTATTTCGGCAGTTGCAGTTTCGATTGCGATACCGTACCAACAGTATACGCTAAGAGTGGAAGCTGATCGTTTTTGTAAAATGTGGTTCGATGTTGTACAAAAGAATAACGCAAGAATGGCTATTGAAATGAAAGCGCCAGCGTGGAATAGAAAACTTGACTTGTCCGATGAACAATGGTGGAAGTCGAACCTTGAAGTTAAAGGATCGGATACCGAAGCTTTGGAGATGTTTTTGGCTAGTATAAATGACAAAGTTTTCAAGACTCTCCTTGCTCTAGGCGACAAGGCTGAAATTTCGTACAACAGAACAAAACTGGTCACTTCAGATGATAATTCAGACTCCGTAATAATTGAGTATGCTGTTACACTTAAGGATGCCGAAAATAAACCGGAAACTTTTTTTGTGGACGTGAACCTCAAGAGATCGACTGATCCGAAAGACAAAAACCGACGTGGTTGGTCAATAAGCGGCTTCCCGTATCTGGCGAAAAAATAATTGCCTTTTCATTTTTTTGTTTAATCTCCGACTTTTAATCGATAATATATGAGTACTGGTCCAGCGTATGATCCTAATCTGGTAGAACAGACGCGTCTGCAGATTCGTGCGATGATTGCCGAAATTACGCAGTTGGCGAAGTCTGATATTCCGCCCGAAAAGTTTCATTCGGAAATCGTTCCAAAAATTGTTACCGCTTTAGCAGCGATTGGTGGAGCGATCTGGACGGTTGACACTCGTGGCGCACTAACGCTTGGTTTTCAAGTAAACATGCAGGAACTCAGGCTCGGTGAGTCTGAAGACGCCTCGAAAATGCACAGCCGACTGCTTTATAAAATGTTGGCCAGCAATGATCCGGCAACTCTTATGATGCCGAGATCGAGTACGGAAGGTGACGAAAACGTTGGAAACCCAACCGACTGCCTTTTGGTTTTCGCTCCGATAAAAACCGAGCTTGAGACGGTTGGTCTTATCGAGGTTGCACAGCGGGCGGACACCGGTCCCGTTGCTCAAAAAGGTTATTTGAAGTTCCTTGAGCAAATGGGTGGCGTCGCAGCCGATTTTTATAAGAACAGGCAGCTTCGTAACTTTGGTGAGCGGCAAACTCTTTGGACGCTGCTCGAAGAGTTTACTAGAACGATTCACAAAACGCTCGATTTTCGTGAAACCGCTTACACCGTTGCGAACGAAGGTCGGCGTCTGATTGAATGTGACAGGGTCAGCGTTGCGATTACACATGGCGGAAAGTGCCGTATCGAATCGGTCAGCGGTCAGGACATGGTCGATAAACGCTCGACTACTGTTAAATTGCTAAGCAAACTGGCAACTGCCGTTGTGAAGTGTAACGAACCTATCTGGTACACCGGCGATACATCCGATTTTGCGCCGCAGGTAGAAAAAGCAGTCGAAGACTACGTCGACGAATCGCACACCAAGATGGTCGCCGTTTTTCCGCTTACAAAGAAGCGGTTGGAAGAAGTTGCTGAAGAAGATATCAACGCGAGAGAAAAACCGCTTCCGCCGTTTGGCGCTCTGATTGTCGAACAGATCGAAGATAGTCGAATTCCGGAACGGATGAAGAAACGGGTGGAAATCGTTGCCGACCACGCTTGTTCTGCGCTCGGAAATTCAATGGATCACAACAGCGTCTTTCTTATGCCGCTTTGGCGAACAATCGGCAAATCGAAAGTGCTAGTGACCGCTCGAATGTTACCGAAAACGATATCGGTCTCAGTCGCAATAATTGCGCTTTTGCTTATTCTGCTTTTCGTCCCATATCCGTTTAATATGTCGGCTGACGGACGACTTGAGCCGATTGAAAAATGCAAAGTTTTCGCTGAAATTCCAGGAATCGTTGAAGAAATCTACGTTGAACCGTACAGTTATGTTAATGCTGGTGATCCCATTATGAGGTGCCGGAGTCCCGAACTCGAAAGACGCAAAGAAGCTTTACTTGGAGACCGTGGTACCAATCAGAAGGAATACGAAAGTTTAAAAAAGTTGATTAACGATCCGGGCGCTTCTCGTGAAAGACGTACGGATTTGATGATAAAGCAGCAGGAAATCGAAGAAAAACTTAAAACAAATAATATTCTTCTCCAGTTGTTAAATGAAGAGAGTGCCGCACTAACTATTCGAGCTCCGATAAGCGGAATTGTAGCAAAACAAGACCTGAAACAAGACCTCCTGAACAGAACCGTGTCAGGTGGTGTTAGTCTGCTTGAAATTGCGAATACAGATATCGCGCAGCCGTGGAAACTGGAAATCGAAATGCCTGAAAAAAGAGTTGGTTATGTGCTCGATTACCTGAAAGGCATGCAAAAATCCGACCCAAATGCGGCATTGGATGTCGATTTTGTTCTCGCTTCAAACACGGAAGTTACATATAAAGGAAAAGTATACGAAGTGCATCCGCGTGCAGAGACTCGTGGAGAAGGCGGTGCCGCTGGCGGCGGAAATACGGTGCTAATTAGAGCGAGTATTATCGACCAGAATTCACTACCGAGTGACATTCGACTCGGTACAAGTTGTAAAGCTAAAGTTAAATGTGGCAAACAACCAATGGGATTCGTCTTCTTCCACGAAGCGATTGCCGCATTTAGACGTCACGTTATATTCAGATTTTTTTAATGCAACTAATTATGAACAGAATTTTTACTGTTCCTAAATAAACATGTATAAATTAATAATATTTTCAGCATTTACTCTGGTTACAGCTGGTGCAGTTGCACAGAACGGCACAGGTTATGGTTTAGTTTATCAAAATCTAAAAAAAGAAGTAAATAACAAGATTGATACTAAATCGGTCAACACAACGACTGAATATCAGAGCTCTGGCGATACCGGTGTTGATGGGATTTTCAGTGCCGAGCAGCAAACACCGCTGTTAATACAACGGGAGTCTCCTTTTTCCAGGTCAGGATTGAGCAGAAGTGAGGCATTTTCAGATACAATTGAATTGATTCGGGGAGCTCGTGTTGAACCAGAGAAACAGGTTACTATTTCGTCACGAACACTTGGTCTTTTAACAAACTTCAAAGTTCCTAAACTTGATCCACGAACAGGCAAACCACTTGTCGACTCTGAAGGTAAGCCCATTATGGTCGAAATAAAAGCCGGCCAAATGGTCACTGCTGGTCAGTTGCTCGGTACAATTGATAGCCGCCAAGAGGAAAGTCGTCTTTTTGCTGCCCAAGCGGAACTTGATGTTGCAAACGCTGAAGCCGCGAAAACAATTGAGGTTAAGTTTGCATACGCGAATCTACAAGTTGCTGTAACGGAAGTAAAGCGTATTTATGAGATAAATAAGACAAGCCCTGGCACCATTCCTGAATCAATTGTTAAGAAGACGGAACTTGAGGCAAACCAAGCAAACGCATCATATAAAAAAGCGGTTTACGAACTTGAGGAAATTAAACCGAAAGATGTTATTGTTAAACAAGCTGGGGTTAAACTTGCTGAAGTTATGCTTGAACAGCGACAAATACTTACTCCAGTATCAGGTCGAGTCGAGGAAATTTCCGGCCAGAACGGTCAATTATACATTGGAACGGAAGGACAGGTTTATCGTGAAGGCGAACCGCTTTTGAGAATCGTCCGCTACGACATTGTCAAAGTTCGAGGTATGGTGGACGGCAAGCGGGTCCGACCACAAGATGTATATAACCGTAAAGTGACAGTTGATGTTCCGACCACAAAAGGGGAAACCCTGAAGTTTGACGGAAAAGTCGTCTTCGCCAGCCAGGAGTTCGAAATTGACGGTTCATTTGTCGTACACGTTGAAGTCGAGAACAAACAGGACCCGGAAAACTTCGGATTCTGGCTAATCAATCCGGGCAGCTTTGTTGATTTGTATATTCACCTCGACCAATACGCCGACTAAATATTTTTTGTTGACCTGATTACTTAAAGCCAGGATAATTTTGCTTTATTTTTGTATAGGTAGTCCAGTTTCTCCGAAACTGGAGCGACTTTCGGAGAAAGTCGCCTACCTTAAAGTCGGTATGAAGAAACGCATGTCCCGTAATGACGGGAAAAATCGTGCCAAACACGTAAACATTTAATTGTGTTGTGGTACGCCAAAACGAAACGGACAAATTTATTTTTGGCTGTGTCTCTACCCGTTCACCTTCCACCTGCTCACCTCCCACCCTAAATGGTTTCATTAGCCGACAGTC
>JBOFQC010000514.1:0-1664 GCA_051660725.1 Thermoguttaceae bacterium | reverse complement strand
GGCAGTTTTTGCTGCTCGTAATTTTCGGCGTCTGGTTGCAGGTTTGCAACGGTTTAACGCAAGCTCTGCAATGCAACTTCGAGATGTACGTGTTGGAAATCACGCTGTTAACCGGTCTTGCGATGCAAACTTTCACCCGATTCGGGCAGTCACTGCTAGGACCTGTAACCGGGCGTTACATGGACCGGCTTGGATACTTTCCGGTTATGTTTTTCTCGCTTATAATTGTCGCGGTTGGGCCACTTTTCTATTTCTTTTCTGACAAAACCTGCTGGTTTTGGGTTTTCGGCGCAGCTGCTGCATGGATTTTTTGGATCGGCGTAAATGTCGGCATTTCCGCTTTGGTGCTAAAATTTGCTCCTGTCGGAAAACAAGAAATATGTGATCAGAAAAAAATCAACAACGGAATAAGCGGACCGGATGAAAAGAATGAAAAGCAAAAGCCAAACCGTGCCGGTCAAAACATGAACGGAATTGCTTTGTATTATTCGGCTGTAACTTTAAGTTACGCCGTGTTCACACTTTTCGGCGGTTATGTAAACGACCAGATGAAAGATTGGAGCTTCACGTTTTTCATAACCGGCAACCAATGGGATTACTCGCACACAATGTTTTTCGTAAATTTTTGTATGCGATTGTTTTCCGTTGTGTTTCTGGTGTTGGTTTTCAATGGTGTCAAACGGTCACCACGCAGTTCTGTGCAACAAACATAGGCGACTTTCTCCGAATGAGTTAGCCCCGGAGCCTTGCTCCGGGGAGTTCAGCGCCGACCTAAAGTCGGCGGCTAAACACATTTTTACAATAATACTTTTCCTGCAACCAACACGTTTGACGGTTTTCCGGTGAGTTCCTGACCCAAAAACGCGGAATTCTTACTTTTCGAGTTAAGCGTCTCGTGTGCAACAACCCATTTTTTATTCGGGTCAATAATCGTAATATCCGCGTCGGCACCAATACGGAGCGTTCCCTTCATTTCAAGCTGAAGTATCTTTGCCGGATTGAGCGACATCCTTTCAATCAAGGTCGGCCAATCAAGAATACCAGTGTTTATAAATTTCGTAATCATAACCGGCAATGCGGTTTCGAGTCCGATAATTCCAAACGGTGCCTGCGCGAGTTCCCGCATTTTCTTTTCCGCGGCGTGCGGTGCGTGATCCGTTGCAATTGCGTCAATTGTGCCGTCTTTTAACGCTTCAATACAGGAATCGACATCTTCCTGTCCCCTGAGAGGCGGATTCATTTTGAAATTCGAATCAAAGCTGCGGAGAGATTCGTCGGTCAAGGTTAAATGGTGCGGCGTCACTTCAGCCGTAACCTGAACACCACGCTGCTTTGCACGTCGTATTGCTTGAACTGCTCCAGTTGTGGAAACGTGCATGACGTGTAATCGGCCCCCGGTTATTTCGGCCAATGTAATATCACGAGAAACCATCACGTCTTCGGCAGCGGCTGGCATTCCACGTAAACCGAGCAGCAAAGAAACTTTTCCTTCGTGCATTACGCCGCCGTGAGTGAGTGAACGGACCTCAGGATGCGAAAAGAACGGTTTGCCGAACATTTTGCAGTACTCGAAAGTCCAACGCATAAGCTCGGCATCTTCAATTGAAGACCCGTCGTCACTGCAAGCAACGGCGCCCGCTTCGAACAGCTGACCAAGTTCAGCC
>JBOFQC010000513.1:0-5859 GCA_051660725.1 Thermoguttaceae bacterium | reverse complement strand
TGTAGCCGGATTCCATGACCCGCCGCTTAAACCGCCGTTTGTGCTTATATTGGAAATGCCGGGAATGCTCGGTCCAACGCTTAAATTGCCGTTGCCGAACTTGTCCTGAACACGGTCCATTCGTCCCGCTGGAGATTCACATAAAGCAACCGTTGCCTCATGCCGTGTTAGCGGCTGTTGAACCTCACTTCGAACAATTGTACTCGCATTTACCGAGACAATATTCGGATTATTGGGGACAGGGTCGTTCAAACTTGGAATCTTGTCCTGATTATTTGACGAGATCGGGTTCTTTGGTTGCGTTGTTCGGCTTGGAACGCCGCGCGAGGAGCCAAATGTTTGGGCTGAAGTCTCTTTGTTCGGTATAATCAATTGCCCCAAAACAAGCGGCAAGATAAGAATAATCGTTAAAATTCTCTCAATCTGGAATTTCACCCCTTGACGCAGAACCTGCGTCTGAAGAAAAGATACAGAGTTTACTTTTACAAACTCAGTTTTTTGCTTTTTCTGGAAAATCCTCATCGGGTTACGGTTGGAGAATTATTTTTTCGTCGCTGGGCCTCAACTTGAAGAATACGTTTAAGAAGATCACTTCTTAACTTCTCATACTCCTTTGTTTTTGGCGTCGGTTCCTTGACTGGTTTCATGTTTTGTCCCAATGTTAAATTACGTTAGACGTTAGGTATCAGGGATAATAATTTGCAGGGAAGTTGACTTCCAAATGTACGTATATATTTTCTGCCTGATGTCTGACTCATTAATGTTCGAATCGACACAGCTCCTGCCGTGTATTTTCGGTACTATCAAATAAATAAATGAGTAATCTGTAACCGACTCATACAACATGAACAGACGGAATATTTTCAATAACACTACCATTAGGCATAAGCAACATTTATAATAGAGGGAAGACGTTAGATAATTTCGAATCACCTGCTCACCTGCTCACCTGCTCACCTGCTCACCTGCTCACCTGCTCACCTATCTCCTATCTCCTATCTCCTATCTCCTATCTCCTAAATTCTGCCGTGAACGGCTACTTGATATTCATGTATTCCAAAACAATAATCACTTTATTGCTTGTGTTTTTAACCGGTTTGCCGAGTTCAGTGGTGTTTGCCGAAACGGTTATCACGGAGACGGTTTTGGAACGGATTCAAAAACTTCCTTTTACTCCGTCAGGAGAGGAATCGCCGTTTATAGGGTTCGACAAATTTGACGGAACCTGGACTTTACGTGATGACGAAATCCTTTTTGCTGCTGGCGGAAGTGGCCCGAAGCTGGTACTTTCCGCTCCAGAATTCAAAAACATGAAAACCGGCTCTGCAACGGTTGAAATGTATTTTCCGGCAAAGAGTGAACGAACCTGTGGCATGATAATCAAAGTTTCTGACTGCGGTATCGGTGCCGACTCTTTCAACGGATACGAAATCGCCCTGAACGCTGGTCGTGATTTTCTCCTGCTCGGCGCACATCGGCAAAATTTCAACTCGTTAAAAGAAATTCCGCTGGAGGTGCCAATTGGTAAATGGTTCGAGCTTTCCGTGAACTTTACCGAAACTTCTTTCGAAGCGTTCGTTGACGGACAGAAAATCGGAGAGTTTGCCGAACAGAAAATGTCGTCTTCTGATCCGTTACGACAAGGAAGTGTCGGGCTCCGCACTTGGCAAGGTGACGTCATGTACAGAAATTTTAAAGTTTCCAATCAAAATATTCAGTTTGTCCCCAAAAAGAAAACCGACCAAATTAACGTCGAAAATGGCACCACTGACACCACTGATGCCAACGCCGACGACGACGACGACGAAAATAATTCAACTCCAGACTCACAATTTCTAGAAACGCTTGCGGTTAAACAATTACCGCCAATTGCTGTTTTATTGCGTCACCCGCTTTCTCCTCCGTATGCAGTAGCGCTCGACCTCTGGATGTCGCAACCTCATCAATACGGTTGTGAAATACGAATCGTCGAACCGGCAAACCCGCAAAAACCGGAACGGGTGATTTTTGCCGACCCGGATGGTTCAATTTACGACATGAATCTTTCAATTGACGCCAGTTTCATACTGTTTTCGCACAAAAAATCGAGCGAAAAATGCTGGAATATATGGAAAATCAACGTTGACGGTTCGAATCTGACCCGCTTGACAAATGACGAATTTTTCGACGTGAGCCCCTGTGAAATGCCAAGCGGTGACATTATGTTCGTTTCGACTCGGCGATTTGGACACACGGTTTGCCAACCCGGGCCCGCTTCGAATCTGTTTACAATGAAGCCAGACGGAAGCAACGTAAAATGCGTAAGCATGAACACGCTTTCAGATATGAGTCCGCAACTTTTACCTGACGGACGGATGATTTTCACCCGTTGGGAATACATAGACCGCGATTTAACGTACCGCCAAAGTTTGTGGACGCAAAAACCTGACGGAACAGGTTACCAACTATTTTTCGGTAACACTGTTCGGCTAGTAGGCACTTTTTGGCAGGCGAGACCGTTACCGGGCAGAACCGACCAGGTTGTCGCAACTTTTGCACCGCATCACGGTTTTCCGCACGGAGCAATTGGTGTCATTGACCGCTCGTATGGTGTCGAATCCCCCAAAGATGTCGGTTACCGATTCATTACGAAAGAATTTCCGACAATTGGTGATCAGAGTCGGGAATGGTCGTACCGTGACCCTTTTCCGTTAACGGACAAAACTTTTTTGTGTACTTTTGGCAGTGACGGACCAACCATTTTTGATTCGGAAAACGGTACTGCCGGTCCGAAGTTTAGAACATACCTGCTTGACAGCAACGGCGAAAAACGATTGGTTTACGAAAATGAAAAATTCAGCTGCTTTTTTCCGACACCACTTGTTCCGACCCCGCGACCAATATTGACACCAGATATTTCGCAAGCCGAATTCTCGACCATTGGTGACACAACAAAAAATGAGATTTCTCCGGAAAAATCAGCGGTTCTGCTTGTTGATGTGTACAAGGGGCTTGAACCGTTTGCGGACCTGATACCTCGTGGCTCTGTTAAATCGATTCGGATAATGGAACAGATACGTAAAACGGAAGACCTCGTGAATCGTGCTTACGACCAATCGCCGGTTATGGGGTACGGAACCTATTACGCCAAGCGGAATTGGGGGACCGTTCCAGTGGAATCTGATGGTTCCACTTATTTCGAGGTGCCGCCGTTACGTGAAATTTACCTGCAAATACTCGACGAAAACGGACGTGAACTGCACCGCATGACTTCCGCACTGCAAGTCATGCCCGGCGAAACTATAAGCTGTATAGGTTGCCACGAAAACCGTGACACCGCCCCGCCGATTATGCACTCTGCGGCAACTGACTACCTGAAAATCAACCAAAAAATGCCGCTTGCCGCTCACCGTTCACCGAGTAAGCCGACGTTGCCAAATTGGTTGGAAAAAGTGCAAAACGTACAAACGAATCCGAAACTCGATGCTGGCGTAATTGATTACCCGTCACTTGTTCAGCCGGTTCTGGATGAATACTGCGTGAAGTGTCACTCGGCAGAAAAACCGGAAGGGGGTTATGACCTGAGCGGTGACAAAACCAGATTTTTCAACATGTCTTATGACAACCTGCTTGGTAAAAGCCGCTCTTACAGACAGCACGACATGGCAAGCGGTGATTTATTGCCCGACGAAGCTGCAAAGGGGAAGCCGTTGGTTCATTTTTACTGGCTGCTTTGGACGCCGACTACTGTACATCGTCCGTTCCAGAGCGGTTCGTTTGCCAGCCGTTTGCCGGATTATTTCAAGCCGGAACACTGCGGCGAAACAATTCCTCTGGAAGAGCAGGAACGGGTTTTCCTTTGGATTGATGCAAACGTGCCGTATTACGGAACCTACGCGCATTCCAGACCCAACGCTGCCGGAAGACGTGACCGCTGGGCCGACCCGGTTACTGGAAAGTATTCCGACTGGTTTGCTAATGATTTCCTCGGTGTGTATAATAATAAATGTCATTCGTGCCACCAATCAATTGATTCGACTACAGATTGGAATGGACGGTACGCGTGGATTAACCTATCAACCCCCGAAAAAAGTAAGGTTTTGACCGCTCACCTTGCGAAAGATTCCGGCGGTTTCGGGATACCGACTTCTGAAACCGACTCTGAGCCGTTATTCGAAAACAAGCAAGACGCCGACTACCTGAAAATGTTAAAATCAATCCAATCAGGTTCGTTGATAATGCAAACTGTCCCTGAAGCGGACATGCCCGGTTTCTTAAACGCAAGAAAAGAACCGTAAATACCGTTAAACGGTATTTTTCTACGCTTTGCGGAAAGTGTTACACCTCCAGTTGGTCGGTTTGCTTTCCCGAACTTGTGCGGGTCTGATTGTTATAATTTTTACCCTCCCAATATCGGAAAATGTTAGTTTTATGCCGTTGTAAAGTATATTACGTAAAAGAACCGTAAAATAAGCCATTTGTTTCGTCGCACCCCTTTACTCACAAACCAAATATTGATAAATTCGACAAGTTGGTTTTCTGAGAACCTTGCGGTCTCCAGTTTTCCAGACATCGAATAAAAATACTATGTTTACAGCTTCTGAAATTTTTGCGTTTTTTGGCATGCCGGCTCTTTTTGCAGCTGGTGCGGGCGAGATAATTGTCTTGCTCCTTGTAGTAATTGCGCCTTTATTGCAGGCGGTTATTGCGTCTTATAACGATTACAAAGAAAAACGCAAAGTAAAAGAGACTAAAGAAGCAAAAGTTAGTGAATCGAGTCCAGAACAGTTTGGAAAAGTCACGAAATCGAAAAAGCGAAAAAGTAATAAGCAAGCATACATCAATGAATATAACGAAATCATACCCGTTGAGATTTTAGTAGAGCCTGTAAACCTAGATTCACAACCTGCAAGTGTAGGATTATCCGCAACGCAGAGTACTTCGTCTAATTCACAAAATATTCCGTCAATTTCACAAAGTGAATTTGAACACGGCAACGAAATCTATTCAAGTACAGATGCGTTTCAACCAAACCAAACTAAAAACAACAAGTTAGCTGCTGATATTTTAGAAATATTCAGCAAGCCGGCTACTGTTCAACAAGCAATTTTGATTAGTGAAATTTTACGTCGTCCTGACGAAAAAACATTTCACAGCTTGTGAAAAGTAGAGTGGCAATTTTGTCAAATAATATTAGTAATTTTTTACATCGTCAGATATTTTAGAACACACTAGAAATATAAGGAAATCATTATGAGCGAACAACAATATCAAATGAATTTAAAACGGCGTCCCGGCGTTTGTATTTCCTGGGAAGAGGCTAAAGAAAAATTCGGCGAAATCAAAGGAAACGAAGAACAAATCAAGCGAATCTGGGAAGAGAACGACGCAGAAGCTTACGACTTCTACTGGCAAGTTTTACTTTCCTTTTAAGTATGCATACGACGACAATTTAGCCGGTGCTACGCGTATTGACGGTCAAAATAGCGACGTTTTTTCTGTCTGACCGTTATTGCGCTCGAGTACTACCTCCATTCCGGCCGTTATTTTACGCACTCGCTGCCCCCAAAGTACAAAACAATTAGAAAATTTCAACGTATAAGTATAAAACGTATAACATGAAAGTACCAAAACAAAAGAAAAAATCTTTGCGCGAAGAACGCGAACCCAAAGAAGTTATCGGCGAGTCATCCTCTGTTGCCGTAATGGAAATGAGCCAGTATTCTTATACTGTTGCTCTCTTTGACGGTGACAGGAGCGATTTTCTACTTGATGACGAATCTGATGATGATTTCGACGACGACTTTGACGACGATTTTGAAGAACTGCCAGACGATGAGTTCGATGAATTCGGAGAAGGCGACGACGAAGATGACGAAT
>JBOFQC010000512.1:0-2562 GCA_051660725.1 Thermoguttaceae bacterium | reverse complement strand
ATTCCGCTTGCGGCACTAGCACCGTGAGCGGCAGCAGCAGAAGCAGCGGATGCTTCGTACATTGCTTTACTCATAGCGTGAGAAGCCTGTTCCAAGTCGGAAGTTGCCGATTTAATCTTGGCTGCGTCATCCGTTGCGATTGCTTCACGGGTTCGACCAATTGCAACCGTAACAGCGTCCTTGTCGGTATCGCGGAGTTTGTCGGCATGTTCTTTGAGCAATTTTTCAAGTTCAAAGCACATCGATTCGGCTTTATTTTTCGCTTCGACAAGTTCACGTCTGGCTTTGTCTTCGTCGGCGTGCATTTCGGCGTCACGTCGCATCTTTTCGATTTCTCCTTCAGACAAACCGGAAGATTGCTCAATTCGGACCTTTTGTTCTTTTTGTGTTCCGAGGTCTTTAGCCGAAACGTTTAGTATACCGTTTGCGTCGAGATCGAACGAAACTTCGATTTGCGGCACTCCACGCGGTGCGGGCATAATTCCTTCCAGGTTGAATTGGCCGAGCAAGCGGTTGTGAGCCGCAATGTCACGCTCTCCTTGATAAACTTTGATCGTGACAGCGTTCTGGTTGTCGTCTGCAGTGCTGAAAACCTGCTTTTTCTCAACAGGAATAGTTGTGTTCTTTTCGACCAATTTCGTCATGATACCACCCAGTGTTTCGATACCGAGCGAAAGCGGCGTCACGTCGAGAAGCAGCACGTCACGAACTTCACCGGCCAAAACACCACCTTGGATAGCGGCACCAACTGCGACCACTTCGTCCGGATTGACACCCTTGTGCGGTTCCTTGTTGAAAATTGCTTTCACCAGGTCTTGCACTTTTGGAATACGTGTCGAACCGCCGACGAGCACCACTTCATCAATTTGCGAAGTGGAAAGGCTTCCGTCTTTGAGTGCCTGCATAACCGGTCCGCGGCAACGTTCAACCAAGTGATCGGTCAACTGTTCGAATTTCGCACGGGTCAACTTCACTTGCAAGTGCTTCGGGCCATTCTGGTCGGCGGTGATAAACGGCAAATTAATGTCCGTTGATTGTGCCGAGGATAGTTCCCGTTTCGCTTTTTCGCACGCTTCCTGTAACCGCTGCAGCGCCATTGCGTCTTTACGCAAATCAATTCCTTGTTCTTTCTGGAATTCGTCAGCAACGAAATTGATAAGCACTTCGTCGAAATCGTCACCACCGAGGTGAGTGTCACCGTTTGTGCTTATAACCCGGAAAACACCGTCCGCAACTTCGAGGCAGGAAACGTCAAACGTACCACCACCAAGGTCGAACACAACGATTTTCTGGTTCACGTTTTTGTCGAGACCGTAAGCCAACGAGGCCGCTGTTGGTTCGTTGATAATACGAGCAACTTCCAAGCCTGCAATTTGGCCGGCGTCTTTCGTTGCCTGACGCTGTGCATCATTAAAATAAGCAGGAACCGTGATTACCGCTTTGTTTACTTTGTGACCGAGGTACGCTTCTGCCGCTTCCTTGAGTTTACGGAGTGTCATCGCCGAAATTTCCGGCGGTGTGTATTTTTTGCCGTCAATTTCCACCTTTACGTATTCGTCTGAGCCGCCGACCACACGGTACGGAACCATTGTTTCCTCGTTGGAAACCTCATTGTGTCTGCGTCCCATAAATCGTTTAATTGACGCTACCGTTCTGGTTGGGTTGGTTACCGCCTGCCTGCGTGCAGGTTCGCCGACAAGGTTTTCGCCGCTGTCTGTGAACGCCACAACGCTCGGTGTTAATCTGTTACCTTCGGCGTTTGGTATTACCTTGACGTCCTTACCTTCCATAACCGCAACGACCGAGTTCGTCGTTCCCAGATCGATTCCGATAATTTTTTCGCCTTGAGCCATGTTTTTCTATTTGTTGGATTATTTAAAGTTGTTGTTATACCGAAGCCGGGCACACTTTGTTTTATAAGCACACAGTATTCTGGCTTGGGTGTAAATTATTGAGTTGTTTATTGAATTTGTTCGTGAATTGTCATGTTGCCTGCACACCGAATTGTGTTGTGATAAAACAATAAGACAGTTTTAGGCAGACTTTCATTTAACCTAATATTGCCAAGCAAAGATCGTGCCGAAACAAGAAAATTTTCAGTTTCGCTAGTGTAAGATATGCAGGCAACCGCTTTTTACCCGCAATATTTCAAGTAATTCTTGGTGAAAGAAAATTTTTTAATTTTTATTTTCGGCAAAAATTTTCGTTTCTTTCGCGTTTTAAACTGTCATTTTGGCAGCCTGCATTTTTAATACGTCACTAAAACAGCAATCAATGTCATTGCCGCACTTTTAAAGAAAATCGGCCTCAGAAATCGTCGTCGAAAACGCCGGAAATTGTCTGCCCACAATATTTGCAGCACCCGTCTTCGTCAATTGAAATGTCGTTTATTTCGTAGCCGTTTCGGAAAATAACCGTTTGCTTGCATTGCGGACAATACGTGCATTGTCCGAGCGGATCACGTACATTTCCTGTGTAGACGAAACACAAGCCGGCTTTTAACGCGAGTTCTCTTGCCCGGAAAAGCGTTTCCGGCGGGGTTGCCGTAATGTTCGTCTCCTT
>JBOFQC010000511.1:0-3212 GCA_051660725.1 Thermoguttaceae bacterium | reverse complement strand
GGAAGAACTTGTGTGGCGTCACCCGTTCCCGGGGCCGGGCCTTGCCGTCCGCTGCCTCGGCGAAGTCACGAAAGAAAGACTCGACGTCTTGCGTGAAGCCGACGTTATCGTTGTAGACGAAATTCGCAAGGCCGGTTTGTACCGAAGCGTTTCCCAAGCGTTTTGTGTGCTTTTGCCGGTTCAAAGTGTTGGCGTTTGCAATGAAAAACGAACTTACGAAAGTGTGCTCGCAATTCGTTGTATCGAAACCGACGATTTCATGCAGGCTGCGTGGAGCAAATTGCCGTACGAACTGCTTGAAAAAATTTCCAGTCGGGTGATTTACGAAGTCGACGGAATTAATCGAGTCGTTTACGACATTAGCACCAAGCCGCCGGCAACGATTGAATGGGAATAATATACTGTTCAACGGCAATAAAGTTACATTTCTAAGGTTGGTTAAAAAAGGAAGGTTATCTTTTTTAACCAACGATACCTCGGTAAACGAAGCCGACCGATTCAAGCCTCGACGGCAGGTCGCGGGAGGCGGAGCACTTCACGCGAAGCGCACCGCCCATACCGGGCTCAGGTATAAAAAACATAGTCAAATGTAAATTTGTCAATTGCAATCTTACAACCCGGGGACTGCGCTTTGCTTCGTCCCCGGCTCTTTTTTGCCTCTTTTCTCGGGAAAAATCGCTCTTGTAGTTTCTTGGTAAATTTCGTATTATCTGCTACGGTGCTATTGCCGGTTTTCTTTTACTTTGTAATCGTTTCCAAGAATTTTACGATGAATGCCAATCCTTTTACGATTGTTGTACTTTTAATAATCGTTGCAATGTTATTGTTCAACGTCAAGAAATACCTTGCGCTGAAAAAAAGGAGCGACAATAACAAGAAAAACGCTGCCACGGTTCGGACTCACATAAAAAGCGGCGAAATCACCGAAAATGTTCAGAGAAATGCTGGTGTTAAATTCGAACAAAATTTTGTCGGAGCCCCCAAGCCGGAAATAATGGCTAGGTGGGAAAGTGAATTTTTCGAACTCACCCGGCAAATGACATCTCAAATCGACATGAAAATGTCGGCACTGAATACCTTAACCTACGAAGCGAAAAAGACTTGCCAGAAATTAGAGACTTTAATTGACGAAATTGAAAGAAAATCGGCAAGCCTGCAACAGGCGAGCCAAGCAAATTACACAAAACAAACAGCTTCGAGAGTGCAAGCAACGCAGGAAAATGGCACTGCTGAGGCCGACTACTTTGGTTATGCCGAACAGTCAGGATACTCTGAAAATCCGTCTGTAAACAAGTCGCACGTCACACAAAGAACCGAACCTCGAAAAACAGTTGATTCAGTGAATCATGTAAATGCCAATTACGCAGACGCTGCATTCACGGAATCGAATTCTGGAGCGGAAACAGCTACGCAACGAACCAAATCTGCAATTTACGCTGAAATACAAGACGAGTTGGAACAAGAACTTGCTTTATTAAACGAAAGTGAAGGGAATTATTCCGAATTTTCTGATTCGTACAGAGCGAAAACAGAAAAAGCGGCTGCCCAAAAGCCTAATCAGACGAAAAACAGCGAGATTTTTCCTCGTATGGCTCCGTTTACTGATCTTGGGTTTACTGATGAACTTGGCAAATTCGCGGAAATCAGTTCCGAGTTAAACAGCTCGGAAATTCCGAATCCGTATTCAACTTCGACGAGATATGACGAAACGTCCTCAAAATACACTACTAATTCGCCAAAGTATCCAGCAGAACAGAGTAAGAGCGGTTTGAACACGAGTTCGGGAACAACCAATACAAGTTATTCCGAGTCGTCTTTTGCGGCCTCTTTGCCAAAATTTGATCCTTCAGTTTACGAGAAGTCGAAAACATTAGGAGAACTGTTACTTGAAGAAAAACGGCAAGAGCAACCGCTAAGGCTCCAACCAACTCCAGCACAAGCTGATGCCGCAAATGTTAAGCCGACTTCAGGAAAAATGCCGGTCCAACCTCAGCCGCCGACGCCGCCTGGCGGAACGGTATTACGTCCTGTTCCAAATGGATTTGTGCCAAAACAAGCAGCAACCGTCATGCCTGGTTCAGTAAATTACCAGCAACATAACCAACAGCATAACCAACCACAACATAATACGCGGCCTACACATTCGGCGGGTGGGGTGTCACCCAACTCTTCCAGGCACCAGTTGGTTCGTGAACTCGCTCAACAAGGTATGTCAATTGACGAAATTTCGTACAAAATGGAGATGTCAATTGGTGAAATTGAACTCGCTCTTGGTCAATTCCGAGCTTCTGTTGGTCACGGACTAAGAAAAAGTGCGTAATCTCCTTCTATCCATTAAGTAGCGAGAGTTATTAGCTAAGCGAGCCGCCAACGTCAGTTGGCGGGTAGTACCGACTTTTATGCACAGTTGCAATTATTGCACTACTACTGTTGCTCAATTTATGTCAAATTGTTTGTCCTCTCATTTAAAAAATGCTTGCGTCCCTTGTTTTCAACTGTATAATTGAACTTACAATACGGGACGAAAAATAATATAAGCATTGATTTGAAGAACGGGTATAAAAATGACTGAAAAAAACAAATTTCTCGTTATTGCTCCGTCTATTGAAGAAGCGGAAAAAGATTTTGGAAGAACGTTTTCGCCGGATGAGTACATTTTAGCGAGCAGCCCATTAGAGGCATTGGTTGACACACTACAAGAAAATATTCACGGATTGTTAATCTCCGACACAGAGCTTAGAAGGCTTGCGTACGAAAAATCAGTTCTCAATCTCATACCAATTGCCGTTGCGATTATTAATAAAAGCCAGCATATTCTCTGGTGCAACAAGCAGTTTAGAGAGTGGTGTGACAACCCGATAAACAGCGACATAAATGTTGAAAAATTTGAAGATAATGTTGTTGGAGCTTTATTTTACAAAATTTTTGGCGCCCCTACGATTTTGGGACCGGATTACTGCCCGTTCCACACAGTTCGCAGCACCGGCGAATCGACTCAAACCGGTTTGCGGAAAGGGAAAAACGAATATTACCACATGGATGTGGTTCCTGTTGTAAAAGCGGATGAACCAATTGAACTGGCAATTGTTGTTATTCGTGACGTGTCCGACCTGACCGTAAATGAGCAACGGTTCGATTCACTCTTAAAAGTAGGAGCGGAGCTTCCTGATCTTACTTGTGATATCTTGATCGATATGTCGCTTGAAGATCGA
>JBOFQC010000510.1:0-2489 GCA_051660725.1 Thermoguttaceae bacterium | reverse complement strand
TGGAATGGAGGTCGTACTACAAAGTGCCTGTAAATAACAAATGGTGAAAATCCGGCAACGGTATCCTCAACCCCAGCGGGGTTGCGGAAATGTTGAACTGCGAAAAACGCGAGAAATGAGTAAAATCAAGGGGTCACCGTTCCGCAACTCCTACGGAGTTGGGGACGCTGTGGGAATCCGTGTGCTACCAATCCGTAACCCCTACGGGGTAAAGAGTCAATAATTACCGTTTCAATTGTAGACGTTATTTTATTACAGTTCCTAAACTCACACTACCTTTTGGATTAGACCAAATGGTAAAAATAATCTAGCCGCCGAGAGTCCGTCCAAACCAGGCTCCGTAATAATTACGAAAAATTCCTCTTGCGTTAAATAATAAAAATTAGTAGGATTCTGCACATCTTGGAATTGAGAGGGAATATTTCACATTTTTTCGCAGTGAGACCAATGAAATCAAAGCTGTTTTACTCAGTATTAATAATATGCACCGGAGGATTGATTGCGTTTTTTTCCCAATTTTCGCACCTCCATAACAGTGTTACGGCTCAACAATCAAGGGGAACCAACGCTGCCAGCTCCGAACAGTTACCAGAAAGATATTGGGCTGAAAATTGGATTCAATTCTCGTTTTCACCTAATAGAACAATGTTCGAGACCGAAATGGACACAACTCCGTTCGAGCTTTTCGTGAACACACAGATTGCCTTGATGAAAAGCCCAATGGTTCTGAAAACAGTAGTTGAAAACCCGACTATCTCGCGGCTGCCAAGCATACAACGTACTGTTGACCCGATGAAATGGATTTCCTCGAAACTTACAGTTGAAAATTCCCTGGGCGCAAATAAGAAAAGTGAAATTTACGTCGTCTCTTTTGACAGCATTGATCCGAAAGAAGCCGAAATGATTGTCAACGCCGTTGTCGACGCTTATGTTTCTTATTATCAAATAAACTTGATGAAACAAGAACAGATATTATGTAAATCCCTCCTTGAATCCAAAGAGCAACACGAAGCAGTTGTTCGCAAATTGAATACTCAGCTTCCGCAAAACTTAGACGACCAGAACGCACTCGACGCGCAAACCACAATTCTCATTTCACAGATAAATCGTGAGATGAGGATAATTGACCAACTCACAGACAGACTGACAGAAATTGAGTCGACACGTGGCTCGGCAAGTCGTGTCAGTATTTTACAAAGAGCAAGTTCTACCCAAATGCAGCAAAATATCGGTGAATGATTACACCATATTTACCCATTATCAGCTAAACAATCATTATACACACTGTAATGATTAAACAAAAAATTTTAAATATTTTCAAGAAAATTTTAAATACGGTTTTGCCGGATGTATAGATTATCCGATAAAGAAACAACAAGGGAATATTCACCTCCTTTGAACAAGTATTTGAAATCAGCATTACGAATAAACACTTTCGATGTTTACCTGACCGAAAAAGGAAAATAATTATGAGGATCACATCACCGTCTGTCCCCGTTATAGTTGCAATTATTGCACTTTGTTGCGTAAACACTGGGTGCAAATTGAATCAAGGTGGTAAGTGGTACAACCCAACTGCATACAGATTCCACAATCCTTTTTCCAAATCGGGTTCGGAAACTGACGAATATGGAATGTATGCTCATGACCCTGTATCGCCACGAGATGGAGTGTCACCCGAAATTGACGTTCCGCCGGGAAATTACGGCCGTAGCGCTTCGACTACGACACCTCCGGCAAGCCTAGCCGGAACCTCGACGCGTCAACCAAATGGCCAACAAGTTGCTTTAGCGAATCAACCGCAATATTCGAATCCAAGCGGAGTTCAGCCGGTTTCAGCTGATTATCCGGCTAGCAGAGGTGCTGCAGCGGCTCCGAACCAGTATCCGCAAAACACTCTGCCGCAAAATGGTTATCCGAATCCGCAGCAATATCCGCCGGCATCGTATCAGGTTCCGCAACAACCGGTAAATAACCAGTATGCAAATCCGAATCCGCAAGGTTCCGGGCAACCATATAATCCTTACGACACTGGACATAACCAGTATAGTACACCGCAAAATCACGTTCCGCAGAATCCGCCGGCTCAAGATAATTACGAATTCAGCCCCGGTGCCAGCGGTTACAATTACTAATCATCGGACTGCTTTTTTGTAGTCGTTGAAATCAAATACTTGAAGAATCGGAGTTTGGTCGAGTTGCCATACTCCGATTCCTCCTTTTCGAATCACTTTCGTGTAAACCGGCGTTGCATTTTCAATCAGCTTTCGATCCGTTTTAAATTCGCCACTTGGCCGACGCTGTAAAACGTAATACCGAATCTTTTTGCCGACCAATGTTTTGTCGTCTTTGCGGTAATACTCCGGCTTGAGTTTGCCCCACTTTTTTAACAGAATAAGATTTTTCTTCGACGACGAACAAAACGCGATCATTTCGTTCTCTTTAGTATTTTCTTCCAGCCAATCAAGAACTTCCTGATCCAACGAATC
>JBOFQC010000509.1:0-2512 GCA_051660725.1 Thermoguttaceae bacterium | reverse complement strand
GTACGCGAGGTCTTTGATTCTTCCGTTTCCGCCGGACTCAATGTTTCCAACGGCATCACGTAAAACGTCGAGAAGGCTCAGAAGTTTTCCGATATTTTTTTCGCCGGGCTGCACTTCACCGTTTCGGAGCGCATCCATTAGCGTTTCCATTGTGTGGCTGAGCGTTTCGAGGTCTTTTAGCCCCATGAATCCGCAGTTGCCTTTGAAACTGTGAATGTAACGGAACGCTTCTTTCATTGGCTCCGCGTTGTCCACATTGTCGTCGAGGATTTGCAGCAAAGCCTGTTCAAGAGTATCAATTTGTTCTGTAGCTTCCTGTACAAAGCCTGTCCGCATTTCCGGCGACATTTGCAAAGCGGTTGTTTCGTCTTCAATCGCTTTCGATGTGTCTGTTTTTTCCGCTTGATTTTCGATGTTTTTCGTGTCTGGAGTAGCTTTTGCGGCATTTTTCGCGGCAAGTTCTGAGTCCGCCTTTTCTTCCTCTACTGCGGCAGCTTGAAGAGCGAGAATTTCATCAAGAGAAATTTTACATGTTGCCGGAATGCTATCAACAGAGAATTCAGCTGCTGAATAAGGTCCGAATCCGCTGCCCGAAGTTTGTGGCGACGCGGTTTCAGCAGCAACCGGCTCATCGACTTCAGCAGCTGGCGCGATAAAATCGTCGGAGTCGAGTGGTTCGCCGGCAACGAGTCGTTTAAGACGAGCAATGATTCCGTTGGCTCGGTCCTCAAAACCTCTGTCATCGCCGGTCTCGGCAATGTGGTCCAGCATATCACGGAATAGGTCGAGAGCTCGACACAAGGTTTCTACCATTTGACTGGTAAGGCCGATTTTCCCATTGCGAATTTTGTCCAAAAGCGTTTCCGCTTCGTGTGTTACGCCGACAACAGTTGTGAAAGACAGAAAGCCTGCGCTACCTTTCATGGAGTGGAACAGGCGGAAAATCATATTTATCATCTCTGAGTCTACCGCACCAAGCGCATCAGAATCATTGAATAATTCAATGAGGTTTGGTTCGACTTCATCTATGTATTCCCGCGCCTCTTGTACAAACTCCAGAACCAATGACATGTCGTTCATTGACACACTCTCCGAATCAAATGGTTATTATTATTGTGTTATTTTATTATTCTCTTTATAACTATACGTTACAAAAGCAACTTCTCTTCAATGTATGCCTTACATAAAAAAACGAGTCTTCGCCTTCACTGGAAAAATAGCTCAATTTTTATGCAGTGCAAACTTTGAATGTGAAATAAAGTTTAATTTTTCGATAATATGTGCGGATATTAACGACATTTCACTGTTATTACAACCAAAACGACTTGTTTTTTCGATTATGACGATTATACCGACATGCTTGAAGAAAAAGTAAAATTTACAAAAAAATAATATTTTCTGCATGGCAACCAAAAAAATGATCTTTTTTGAGCTTCGTGCAATTTTGCCAGTTAAATTTGTAAATTTACTCGCTCGTTCTTTTTTAGCCTGCTTGGTTGTATGTTGGCTGCAAAACCACGAAGGAAGTCAAGTCTGACAGAAAATGGATGCAGATTACTATGAAAGTAACAGAGGCTTTCTGCTCCGAGTAATTCAAGCTCGAACAAGTATCCAACCTCCAGCGACACGTCTTAAGCAGAAAGTCAGCTTGGTTCAGTACTCTGCGTAATTGTTAATGCACAGGAATCTTATTGGGATAAAAAAATTAGACATAAATCGTATAATAATAGATATGTTTTGAGTCCGTGTTTTTTACGTATGTAATGTGTAACTTAAAACAAATTGTAACTTTCGTTTCGCAATCTTCGCGTCTTGACCCTTGCAATTATGATGAAATTGCACTAAAATGAGGAACATATCATTTGATGCTCAAGGCTTTCAATTACTGAGTGTACAATTGTATGTCGAATGCACAGCGTAGCGATTCGCTTAGCGTGCCGTATTCTGCCTACCTATATTTGGTTGGCTCGATTTTCCGAAGTTTTCCGAAATTTCGTGGATTTTTAATGAAAATTCACAAGTCCAATACTTGGGAACGGCGAGCTTAATACTGCACGTGGTCATAATTTTGCAGCTTATTAGCTTTGCAAACCCTTGCTTTTCCCGCAGGGTAAAGCAATGAGAACTGTGGTTAAATGACTACGCATGGTATAATACCGTTGTACAGTGTAAAATAGTAAAAATTAACATATTTTAAGGTGATTTTAGATGAAAATTTCAGCAAAAACCGAGTATGCTTGTATCGCGGTAATGGAACTTGCCAAGAATTACGGTTCAAACGAACCGGTTCGGATCAGGAACATTGCGGAACAGCATCAGGTTCCACCACGTTTCTTGGTTCAAATTCTTTTGCAGTTAAAAAGTGCCGGCATTGTTTCTAGTACCCGTGGGGCGGCTGGCGGGTATCACTTGATTCCAAAGCCAGAAGACGTTACACTCGGACAAGTAATGAATATTATCGAAGGACCGGTTCAATCGCCCAAACGGAACCTTGAATCGGATTCGCCTTCAG
>JBOFQC010000508.1:0-2256 GCA_051660725.1 Thermoguttaceae bacterium | reverse complement strand
TGTTCCAACAAGCGCAAAGAAGCAGTCCGTGTATTATTTTCATTGACGAATTGGACGCAATTGGCAAAACACGCGGACGCCGTGACGGAGCAGATTACGAACGGGAACAGACGTTAAACGCACTTCTAGTGGAAATGGACGGGTTCGGCACAAATAACGGCACAATTGTAATGGCTGCCACTAACCGCCCGGAAACGCTTGACCCGGCACTTTTACGGCCTGGCCGATTTGACAGGCAAGTTCTCGTTGACCGACCGGATTTGCACGGACGAGAAGCAATTTTACGCGTTCACGTCAAAAATGTTAAACTTGATCCGACAATTGATTTGAAGGAAATCGCCTCGATTACGTCTGGTTTTGTCGGTGCGGATTTGGCGGCTTTGGTAAACGAAGCGGCTCTTTTGGCTGCCCGAACCGGGAAAACCAGCGTTACAATGGAAGAGTTCTCGGAAGGCGTTGACCGAATTACTGCCGGGCTGCAAAAACGGCAGAAAGTGATTTTGCCGGACGAAAAGAAACGAATCGCTTATCACGAAAGTGGACACGCTTTGGTTGCGAACCTTGTGCCGGGAACCGATCCGGTGCACAAAGTTTCGATTATTCCGCGTGGAATTGCCGCTCTCGGCTACACTTTGCAAAGGCCGGAAGATGACCGATACCTTATGACCAGAACACAGCTTGAAAGCCGTATCCAAGTGCTACTCGGCGGTACAATTGCCGAAGAACTCGTATTTGTCGACTTCTCTACCGGTGCGCAAAACGACTTGGAGCGAGCAACTGAAATCGCCCGAAGCATGGTAATGGATTTTGGCATGAGTAAACTTGGTCGTATTAATTTCCGCGAAAACACAAGAGGTGGTTTTCTGGGCGACTCGGGTTTCATTACGTCACGACTGCACAGCGAACAAACGGCGTGGGAAATCGACCAGGAAATTCGCCGAATTTTGGAATCGCTGCACGAGAAAACAAGGAAACTGCTCGAAAGTAAGCGGGAAGTACTTGACCGACTTTCTACGATTCTGCTCGAAAAAGAGGTGCTTGACAACGAAGAGCTTCTCGCAATAACCGGCGACAAAAATAAAGTGGACAATGCTGCTGAGAATTATTTGGAATAAATATCACCAAATGCCTTCTATATAATTATTTTTGGGGTTAGCCGCCGAGCCCTGCTCGGCGTTGCTCCCCGGATGCACCTGCCGTTCAGGCGTGAATCGCTCCGGGGCTAACTTTTTTCTTCGTTACCACCCACAACGCCCCCCTCGTAAAAAATTTTTAAAAAATTATAATCATATTTCCATATTGTCTGATATTGGCTAGTATATATACAGAATAGAAAAGTTAGCGGAAAATTTAACGGAAAATACACACGAGGATTTTTCAAAATGGTAGCTCAAACTCAAGATTTTGATCTAAAGCAAGTAGTACTCTTCAACGGAACGTTTGGACCGCGTGAAATAGAAAAAATTTCGGCAACAATCAGCCGTGATTTTACGCAGTACGACATTTTACGTGAGGCCGTTTCGGAACTCGAAACCAAAGACGAACTCAGCCCCGCAAGTCAAGTACGGCTCGGTGTCTGTCTGTTTTTGGTCGGACGGAACGAAGATGCACGAACTGCTCTGAAAAAAGGGGACGGCGGTGCACTTGCCCATTTTTATCTTGCGAAATCCTATTTCGTTGACAAAGATTACGAACAAGCGTTGAAAAGTTACGACTTGGCTCAAAAAGCGGGCTACAACGTCGATTACTGTTCGCTTGGTAGAGCCGAAGTTTACAGATACTTAGGACAACCTGAAAAAGGACTTGAAGAACTCGACAAGTTGTCAGGCGCAATTGAGCAAACCGCGGATTATCTGTACGAACGGGGCGCAACCGTTGCCGCTATTGGAATTAATCCGAGCGAAGCAATTGCACTTTATGAACGCGCTGTCGCTGCCGACAAGAATCATCCCGGCGCTCTTTTCGGACTGGCTCTCGAATCGGAGCGAAGAGGAAACGATTATGACGCTCTTGATTTGTACAAACGAGCAGCCTCGCATTTTCCGACGAATGTTGGCACGCTGATAAATCTCGGTATTTTGCTAGAAGATTTAGGTCAGTACGACACCGCTTTGTCTTGCTATCAACGGGTTCTGGATGCACAACCGACAAACACCAAAGCCAGATTGTTTTTCAAGGATGCGAAAGCTTCCAGTGAAATGCACTACGACGAAGACGCACAGCGTAAACGTGACCGAATCAGCCAGGTAATGAACC
>JBOFQC010000507.1:0-3149 GCA_051660725.1 Thermoguttaceae bacterium | reverse complement strand
TTCGTTGGCCCAAACATTTGGAAAGATCAACCGGGCCAGGAACTTCCAGCCGGCGGAAAAGAAGGTTGGTGGGACATCTGGACAAACCAAGCGGTTTATCGTCCGTATCATCCGCAGTTGTTTTACGGTTGGTCAAACTGGTGGGATTACGATGCCGGCGGACTCTGCTTCGGGGTTAGCGGTTGGGGAACCCATTCGTACGACCAAGTAAATATGACTCTCGGTTACAAAGACACCGGACCAGTCGAAGTTGTGTTACTCGAAGAGCCGAGAATCGAACAATCTGGTAAATTTCCTAACCGTACTGTTGAAGAAGACGAAACCGGTTCGCCGTACTACGGAATGGCACAGGTTACCGGCCCACGTGGCAAGATCAACATGACATTTGCCGACGGTGTCGAACTGCGGCTCGAACTTGACGGAGACTGGGGCCCGGGCCTCGGCGCAATTTTTGTTGGCGACAAAGGTAAAATCGAAATCAACCGCCACAAAGTTTCGTCTAATCCGAAAGGACTTACTTCACCGATTCCGAAAGAAGCGGAAAACGGTCCCGGTCATCTCGAAACTTCTTTCCACGTCCAGAACTGGATCGACTGCATTAAATCAGGCGAAACATGTAATGCCGACATTGAATACGGTCAACGTTCGACCACGCTTTGTGAGTTGGTCAACATTACTCGAAGCGTCGGGGACGTAGGTAAAAAGTTGGCTTGGGACCCGGTTAAGGAACAGTTCACGAACTGCGACGAAGGAAACAAGCTCCTTTCGCGACCACGTCGTAAAGGCTGGGAACTACCCGACTTGGGGTAATTGTTCAGTTGTAATATATTGTTCCGTTAGCCCCGTTTGCCGCCGAGCCCTGCTCGGCGTTGTGCCTTTTGGAAAACTCCCCGGAGCAAGGCTCCGGGGCTAACTGGGCTAACAAAAACGAAATATATAATATTCATATTTAAATTTTTCGCGAAGATCAATAAGTGTCAACACATCTAATTGAAAGATCGGATTTAGTCGGCGATTTACATTCGCACACAAACCACACTGACGGACTCTGCCCAATGGATGAAATGGCCGTTGTAGCGCAAAGTCTCGGCCTGCAATACATCGCTTTTACCGACCATTCGAAACGCGCCCACATGTGTAACGGTCTAAGTGAACGACAACTTCTTAAACAGTGGGAAGATTACGCTCCGCTACGTGAAGAAATGGCGGAGCAGGGATTCACAATATTAAAAGGAATCGAAGTCGACATTCTCGAACAGGGCGGTCTTGACATCGCGGATGAAGTACTTGCCCAAGCTGATTGGGTTGTTGCTAGTCTCCATTTTGGCCGTAATCAGGATAAAGCCCAAATTACCCGTCGGCTGCTTGACGCCATTGAGAATCCACACGTTTGCGTGATCGGTCATCCAACGGGTCGGTATTTGCCGGATTATCCCGCTTACGACGCAGATTGGGACCTGATTTTCAACGCTGCCGCTGAAAACGGATGCTTTTTCGAATTAAATTCGCATCCGAAACGGCTCGATCTAAGCGTGGAAAACTGCGAACGCGCCAAAGAACTCGGTATCAAAATCGTGATTTCAAGCGACTCGCACAATATTTCTGCGCTGGAGTATCCACGTATGTACGGAATCGAACACGCACGAAAAGCCGGCTTAACGCCTGATGACGTTGCAAATACCAAGCCGTGGCCTGAACTTAAAAAGTTGTTAAGAAAAAAAGCATAACCCTACTGAAATACTTTGCAATGAAAAAGACATCTGAAAAAGAAAAATCCTCGGGAATTTCAAGACGTAATTTTTTAGGAGCGGTCACAGCGTCCAGTGCAGTGCTTACCGCAACCGCACCGTTTGTGGCGTCACCGTTTGTGCTTCCGTCGCATGTTTATGCGCAGGAACCGAATAGCAAGATGACCGTTGGCTGTATCGGTATGGGGGGCCAAATGATGGGATACTGCGTGCCGGAACTGCGTAAAGTTACCGCACCGGGAACAGTGGTTGCCATTTGTGATGTTGATCAACGCCAAATCGACGCTGCAAAAAATCAATTTGAAGGTGCGAAAATTTACCGTGATTACCGTGAACTGCTTGACAATTCCGATTCAATTGACGCGATAATTATCGGGACGCCTGATCACTGGCACGTACCAATAGCTAAACAAGCACTTGCCAAAGGAAAACACGTTTACTGTGAAAAGCCGCTTGCACACTCCGTTTTGGAATGTCGGGAATTGATTCAGGCTGCTGAAAATGCGAAGGGTTGTGCAACTCAAACCGGCAATCAAGGTTGCGCAAGTGACGGATTTCGCAGAAGTTATGAAGTTATTCAGGCCGGCGCATTAGGCGAAGTAAGTGAAGTTCACGTTTGGTTGCTTGGCGAAGACACGAATGGCGTACTCGGCAGAAAGACGCCAACTGACGGCGACGTGATACCGGAAGGTTTCGACTGGGATTTCTGGGTCGGTACTTCACCGATGCGTGCGTACAAGGAAAAAATTTATCATCCCGCTGCGTGGCGTGCTTGGTACGATTTCGGAGGTGGGGCAATTGCCGATTTCTGCTGTCACAGTTTGCAGTTGGCTATTCGTGCTCTTGAACTCGGTCATCCGAGCTTTGTGGAAGTTGAAGGGGATGGATTGGCTGCGGATTCATTTGCTTCGACCAGTAAAGTGACGTGGCATTTTCCAGCAACTGAGAAGCGTGGTCCGTTTCGTGCGTATTTTTACACAGGTGCGAACACTTCACCGCCGGACGAGATCAAGGTTGGTTTCAATCCGTTTCCGGGAATTGGCACCGTGATTGCCGGCGAAAAAGGTTACATTTCTGCCGGACTTTGGAACACCGACTGCAATATCCGCTGGAAAGGCAAAACGGAATACGAAGGGTGCGAAATGCCGGAAATTCAAGCGATACCGAAAACATTACCGCGAATCGACACCCAGAAGTTGAATTGGAATCCACGCCATGACGCCAAAGGTGAACGGCCTCGTTGGAGTCGGGTAAACAGCACACACATGCTTGATTGGGTTATGGCTTGCCAGGGAACAACGGAATCTTTTTCTCCGTTTGAAACGGGAGCGCACATAACAGAAATTGGCCTGCTCGGTGTCATTGCGTGTCGGCTTGGCAAGAGTTTCCATTGGGACGGCG
>JBOFQC010000506.1:0-7123 GCA_051660725.1 Thermoguttaceae bacterium | reverse complement strand
GGTGAATGAATTTTTTTGTCATGAATCATCTGTTTGTAAAAGTTGCGACGGTCTGAACGGCATCAAAAGTTCAAAACAGAGATTCTACTTCATCGCCCAAAATGCGCAAGCCCCCTAAAATGGCGCGCACGCCCTGCTCGCAAGACCTTCGTTTTGATCTGTAAAAGTCGTTCTGAGGAGAAGATTGCTTATTGTTACTAATTTTCGCATCGATGCCACCATTGCCACCTTAAACTTTTTGCCCCGTGCAATCAACTCACACGAGTTACGAAAATAAAAGCGCAACGGCGGAGCAACCATCCAATGGACTTCAGAATGGTAGAAGAAGAAATGAAAAATCCCGTTCCCGAACGCCGTCGGCTTGTTTTGGCGAGCCGCCAACGTAAGTTGGCGGGTTTGCTGGCAAAAAACGTAACAAAAAACAAGAACACCGTCGGGGTTCTGACGTTTTTGATGTTCGTGTTGCTACCATAATTCAATCCCGACGGGATTGTTGTGCTTTTTTGCGACACGTTCCCCCGTGTTTCGGCGCCAGTATAATTAGATACGGTGCCTCACACGGGGCTACCATTATTGAATGCCGACGGCATTCGGGGACGGGATTCTTCGTTTTTTATTCTACCATTCGGCAGTCCCTGGGTGAAATCACATTAAAATGCTAACGGATATTGCAAGCGGTTCCTCACATCAGGACATTCTATTTGTTGATTCAAGCGTCGGCATCATGTCCGCATGAAATACAAAACACAGGGAACGCAGGCATCATGCCCACATTCCCATTAGAAAATAGAGATGTACAGATATTCACATATTTTTATTTGCCAAAGAAGGCTTCGACATCTGGCCGAATTTCAGCAGGAAGATTTTCGATTTTGTCTGCCTGATATGTCTTTTTTTCGACAGAATTTCCGATTCGTGTCATTTTAGTTACATGAATCATCGTTTTGCCATCCTGATCGGTGTGAGACGAAACTTGGATACTCATCGCGTCCCCACTTGGCAGTGTTTCGCTTTCTGTGGCGATAGTTGTGGAATCCACACCATCCGTTCCACCCTGCATTTGTCGGAACATTCCTTCCATATTGCGCATCAGCGTTTGCTGATTTGCCGGATGTGAAATATGAATATCCGGCGACATTCGCATCACTTGATGTTGCATTGGCACCGTATGAGCTGAATTCAGCTGTTGTGCCTGAATCATGTGACCGGGCATAATCATTCCGGTGTTCATCTTTGCTTCCATTTCATGCGGACGTTTTTCTGGTGTCACCGTCAATTCTTTTTTCGCACCTCGACGAACAACGGTCATTGGAGATGATTGATTTTTCACTTCCGAAACCGCTTTCACCAATTCATGAAGATTTGTCACTTTTTTATCCCCCATTTTGAGGACAACATCACCAGGTTCGACACCTGCTTTGGCCGCTGGTGCATCGGCAATCACTGAATCAATGACCAAGAGACCTTCGCAATTTTTGGGATCGTCACAAAATTGACCAAGTAAAAGGTCTGGAATTGGGACGACACTCACTCCGATCCAATACATGTCCGTGTTATTCGCCGTCGGATTTGCGCTTGAATTTGCAGCTGCGTGCGCCGTCGGATTTGCGCTTGAATTTGCGGCTGCGTGCGATGCAGGAACGGCGGCGGCTTCTTTGTTCGACTCATTCATTTTAGGCGTGCCATCTGCGGAAACAATTCGCGGACAAACGAGAGTCGCACCACCAATAATCAATGTTGCCATCACAAAACTAAATCGTTTCATTTTTTTCTCCTTCTACTGTGGTAAAAATTGTTGTGCGATGTCAAGTCAGACCGTCCAACTCGATTGATCCATAAAAAAGGAGGAATTTTATCACTCTATTTATGTATCCACCACCAACAATTTTGATTATATTGAATAACGTGCTTTATTCAATATGGGTGGATATTTTTTTTCATTCTCACAAATAGACAAAGCAGACGCAGCACTCAGATATAATAATCAGAACAAAAATGGTGGCAAGAATGATTTTCCAGCTTCTCGGAAACGGTTGTGAAGCGGCAGGAACAGCATCGTCCGCCATTTCTTCATGGCCTTGCTCCCCAGTTGCTCTTAGTCGACGACTGATTCTTCTCGTGTTTCGCCATTTTTCAACCGACTACGCTCAATGTCCGTGAACGCTTTGACAAATTTCTTAAGTCCTCTTGATTTTTTTTTCGAAAAAATGAGACACTTCTTTTAATGAGATGATTCTATGTTGCAACTTTGGAAGTTTTTATATGAAATTGCGATGATGTTGCAACCACTAGAATAGCACAATTATTACATGAAAGGACGAGGCAATGGACTCAGTATTCAATGACACCGACACAATACTCCACTGGATGTGTCGAGATTATGAGTCAGCTGAATTCTGGAAAGCAACAGCAAAACAGTTCTTTGTTTCAGCGATTGTTTTGCAGGATTGGAAAACTGATTCAGACTTTATTCGCAATAAATTTACGGATTTTTTGAAATTATTGTTTTATTCATTTGAACCAAAAGAAACAGTAATCCAAAAATGGGTTAAAGAATCAACTATTCCACAGCCGCACACAGTTTCTAAGCCTGTTTTTGAAACCCATCTTATCGAATGGGACAGAATCGCTGACTATTTTTTGCTTTCTGTTCATCAAACCTCGCCAGTGATTGATGATGTCAATCGGATTACAAAAGTCATTCTTGAATCTTCAAAAGAAGCGGACCAGAAAAGTTTATTTGACAACGACGACCGGTCTGACGAGGCATTGGAAGAAAGAATCTTGTTTTCCAGAATGGAATTTTTGCGAAATACGGGCTATAAAAGCGTGTACTACGGGAGTTACAAATGCACAATTTCGTCGCAATAGATTTTGAAACAGCAAACAATGACAAGCACAGCGCGTGTGCAATCGGAGTGTCAGTAGTCCGCAATGGCGAGATAGAGTCTGAAAAATATGTACTGATTCGACCGCCAGAATTAAAATTTAGCGGAGTCAACATTGCTATACATGGCATACAACGCCACCACGTCGAACACGAAAAGTCATTTCAGGAACACTGGTACGACTGGCTATTGCCGTTGCTGCAAGATCAGATTGTCGTTGCACACAATGCGAAATTTGACATTGCTGTTTTGCAAGCGTGTATGTCGTACTATAATCTTGGTGACACTCTACCATGTCACGCTGTGTTTTGTTCGGTAGAGTTGGCCAAAGAGTTTTTACCAAGATTGAAAAATCACAAGCTCCACACGGTAGCATCGTTTTTCGATATAGAACTTAATCACCACAACGCATTGTCAGATGCGAGTGCTTGCGCGAATTTGGTATTGCGAATGTTTCGCAATACAGATTGTACACTGAAAAAAGCACTTAAACCAGACGATCAAAAAATTGAGCAAACAATCAAACAGGAGAACAATCGCAAAAGTGGATACAACGACTATTTACGCCAGCTTGAAACGTCAAGCTCTAGAGAGTACCAATTTGATTTGCGAAATACTCCACCGCGCTTCCGTTTCGACAATACTCATTTCGTCTTTACTGGATGCCTTGATCGCGTCAACCGCTATCAAGCAGAAGAGGTCATGCGCGAACTTGGAGCGATTGTGAAAGAAAACGTAACAAGACAAACCAATTATGTCGTAATCGGTGGAACCGACAAAATGAACTGCAACGAATCAGAATTGACAGGAAAGCATCGCAAAGCAATTGAATATATCAAGAAAGGCATTCCGATAATTTTGTGGAACGAATCAGAATTTTTACAAGCACTCGGATTAGTCGATAACGATACGACCAATTTTTAACAGGGATTTCCGCTCACCCGTAGTCGTTTTGTGCTTTTTGCATGGATTCGATGAGTACGGACATAGGTATTAGACCAGATGTATCGAGTTAAGGCATTTAATGCGTTTCAAAAATTATTTTACGCTACAGTTACAAAAAATTCCAATTCTCAATCCCGTCGGGATTGCGTTGTTTGACCATAACGGAACCTCTAAAGGCAGACCGCTAACAAGTTTCTTGAAAACGGGTCGAAATACAATTTTCATAGCAGCCGGAAAGGAGGTTGACGATTGTTTACAATTGGCAACCGTATTGACGGTATTTCGTGTTTTTAACCGTCAATACGCTCCCGTTGGTCGCTCCTTTCCGGCTTTTATTTTGTCCATTTCGGCAAAACCCGAAACTTGCGAGGTTGAGGAGGCGAATAAACGAGTAAAAATATATTCGCCACAAAACCTAATGCGTAAACTAATTTTTGAAATGCTCTAACCGCTTCTTCGTAGAAGCCGGTGTTTTCTTCACCGAATATAGAGTCCCATCACGGTCAAAAAGTGACGGGGCATGAGCCATTATACCTTTTTTGGGGAAAGCGCACACCTTGCATCGAGATTGCAAAAAGGATTGCACCAGCAGGGAACTTACGGCAATCCACCGCTTCTTTGTTCGTTACGATACTTCCTCGACGACAATCTGAGACAAGGCTTTCTTTGCTGTCTTAATGATGATTCCATTGCATGTAACATCGCCCATTTTCCGAATCATAAAGCATATAGAGACCGCCGCCATTGCTGAGACGATGTTCGAAATAATATCCTTTGGAAACACGGTGGAAACAACTGGCATCCGTTTTGCCGCTCGGATCAATACGACATTCTGCGGAATTCCACGGCGAACAGCCGTTTTTATGTTCGTCTTTGTGATATACATAGCGCACGATGTTTAGAGGAACTTCGCGTTTATAATTGATGCGGTTACGATCTTGACTGGAATGATCAATGTGAGGCAAGTCAGGGAGTGTTTCAATGGCGACAGGTGTGTACTCGGCTTTTTCACACATCTTTAAGAACGCCTCTTCGGAAATATCGAACTCCCGTATTCGGTGCATAAATGTATGATAAAATGAATAATTCGTCGCTTCCGGCGAAAATTGCTTCGCAGTCGGCAAATGTTCTCCCGATGACGTAAAGAGAGCCGGAAAGAAGAACGGAATCAGCGGTGCCGGTCCACCGAGTCCGAAAAGAAGCAAAAACAAACAGCCGCATCCACAACAGCCGCCAAACGTCGAGGAACAGCTGCCGGACTTGGTGTCCTTCTTTTGTTGTGGCGTTTCTTCCTGCAAGTTTTCGATGTTTGGATTACTTGGGATATTCATAAAATGCTTTGGTGGTATAAGTTGTACACAGAGGCTCAACAAGAGCGAAAACATTTTTTTCGCATACCTTTGAGCGAAAAGTTCATTCTATCAAATTATCCGCCTGAAACAACGGCGTGAACCGGAAAACACTCGCTGACGCTTCGTGCTCTGTCGTTGGGTTTTGACAAAGCTGTTTCTCACGATTTGTGTCCGATCTTTTCATGTCGATTCGACAGCCCCGACGGAGCAATCCCTTCCCGCGATTCCAACTCCATCGGATCGACACTCCAGTCGCCAGCAATTCGCATGACCATATCCTCATCAATGTTCACGGAAAAATCCTCATCCGCAAAGTCAATCAAACTCTGTTCTATTGGTGTCGGTATTCCCCGTTCTTCCACACCATCGTCCGAAACTGAAAAGAAACGCACAATTTTTCCGTCGATAGCTCTGCTCCAGAAATAAACATTCGAACCGCGATGCGTCCCGAAAGACTGCACTTCACCAAATTTCTGGCTCAACAACTCCATTTCAGAGTCCGACAATTGGCTCCCCGCGACAAGAATCCACTCGCCAATCGGCGGCGTAATGAACACGGAATTCTGGTAAGATTCGTCAATCCCCATCTCCCAGTCAACTTCATGCGTTTTTTTTATCCCTAATGCGATGGCAACTTCTTTCATGTCCCCGTTTTTGATAGCAAGCCAACATGTTTTGTAGCCGAAGTTAATCGCATTACATGCCGATTCTTCGGACGACTCATTTTTCGGCACGATGTCCCCTTTTTTTCTTCCGCCTTGTCCCACGCAGTGATGCAATGCGGTGTCAATTGTTTTACCGATCACTTCCGCTGTTGAGCTATCGGGAATCTCGAAGTGCGGATCATCCTTTGTTGCGTAATATCCTCCATGTTTGTACTTCAGCGATAAAAAAAGCAACTTTTTTTTCGTCTTATTCCATGTCGCACTCAAGTTCAACGCATGTTTGGTAAAAGTCGCCCATGTTTTGATATTGGTTTCTTTCAAAAAAGCTGTCGTTTCCGGTCGCGGTCCATCTCGCCAATCGTGGTACGGGATTTTTTCACCGGCAATATTCACCGTTTTCCAAAACGTCTCCCCTTTTTCCTGATCGCTCGCATTGTCATCGATTTGAATTCGTTTTGAAAAATCTTCGGTCTTGCAAAATCCTCCATCAGCATCGGGAACAAAGAAAAGCACTCCATTTCGATAATAAATGGAAATTGATTTTCTTTCGTCCGTTTTTGGGTGATCCAGAGCATCTTTCAAAGCAGAGGAAACAAGAATGACCGCATCGCCCCAGAAGTGTGATTGTCGTATTTCGTCTCGCATAATCTCAAACACCCTTATTTCGGAACAAAGGCGTATTCCTTCGCCGAGCAGTGGAAAAGCAATGGTTTTATAGCCTTTCTCCGATGCCGTATGCAGCGCGGAACGAACCGCCGAACGAATGGAAGTTTCAGTTGCCAAAAAACTAATGAAACCGGAAGAATCAACATGAATAATTCCTCGAAACGGGAGATTGCCCGCTCCAGTACATGCTGCCTTGTTGAGAAGCGGCCAATGCTCGACAAGTTCACGGGTTACTTCTCTTCCGGCGCACTTACGAATCAGCTGCATTTGCTTGGATTGAAAAAACCTGAAGGGAGCGAAAAAATTCGGCATCCAATCAATCACAATGGCATCGACTTTTTGTTCGATTAGGCTTCCAGTTTCGGTTGCAATGTTAAACGGCATGATTATTTAAGTGTCTCATTTTTTTGAAAAAAATCAAAAGCACAAAGGACGCATCCCGTTTGGGCGGTCAGTCCGGTAACAAGTTTTCACGAAAATGGTTTGGCATGGGATTTCACAACAAAAGCCGGAAAGGAGCGCAGCGTATTGACGGTCCAAAAGAGGTGAGATTGCTCAATATAGGATGAGTTTAACGCTCAATACCGTCAATACGGTCGAGTACGAC
>JBOFQC010000505.1:0-5153 GCA_051660725.1 Thermoguttaceae bacterium | reverse complement strand
TCGCATTCTCTTGATCGGGCTGATCGGCGGTTTTATCGGAATGATTGCAAAATTTGTAATAAGTCGACAAAACAAAAAATAACATCGGTTACCAGGACCAGTACAGCATTCAGCAAACCGCCTTTGCGTTCGGCTTCGGTGGCGTTCAACTATGTAAGCGCATTTCCTTCAAAGTTGTTATTGCGGAAGGATTTGGCCGATGTGCTACATCCATATGCCGGGCAATTGGCCCGTAAAGGATGAGGACTTGGGTAAGATCGAAAATTTCTGGCCGATTGTTTGGGTCAAAGCAATCGGACGTTATCCGCACGAAAAAGGTACCTATTACGGAGAAAAGAAGACTGTCACCTCGAAAATGATAACGCCGCTGGTCACGCCGGACAATAAACCACATTCGGCTTTGGTCGAACGTTGCCCGCGCATGATGTTTTACATCCCCCAAGACGGTCGCGAGGTGGCTTACTATCGGATCACACCCATTGAATCATAACCTGCTTTCGATGATCTCATCTCAGAGCCGATTTCAGGTCAAGAGCCGAAAACGGGGCCGTCAAAAACGGCCCGAAACGTCTCGAAAGGGTGCGAAAGGAGAAAGTCGTATAAGCCCGGGAATTACTGGGCCTGAGCCGTAAACGCTATGATTTACGGCCTCTGAGGCATCATGGCAATTTGACGTCTCTGTGGTTTCCTAAACCGTAGGCCGCTGGTTCGATTCCAGCCGGGGGTATTTTTGTAAGTGCCGTTAAACACGGCACTTACGGCACGGGCGTCTCTGATGCAAACTCGCACACATCACCCGGATTATAGCCCTTTGGTGCTCGATAGGGCTGCCTATGTCGGCTCCGTTTTCGGCTCCTAATCGAATTGCATCTGTGGTGTGGGAAAACACAGGTTCCTTACTAGGGATCGGCGGATTACATTGCTGACTTCTTTGGTCGCCTTTCAAGTTTTTACGATCTTTTATACCGTCCCAGTTTTTGGCTCTGAAAATTATTTTGTCGGGAAAATGCGAAAATATCCTCGTTTTCCCTATCACCACCCACAGCGGCTTCTTTAGATGCCCTTCGTGGAATACTTACTCAATTTCATTGTTTTTACTACGATAAAGTACCCGTAGGTCTCGGCTCTGTAACCCCAGGGCGATTGACGTAAGCCTATATATATCAAATACTTACGTGAATAATATGCACAGACCTACGGATTAGAAATCCGTGGGGCGTCAAGTTGCGCGCAGAACCAAACCCCGTAAATCATAGCGTTTCAGCCGTAACTGCTGTAATTACCGCCACTTACGACCGAGGCCGATTGTATCCCTTTCGTACTGTTTCGCGGCGTTATTGACGGCTCTTTATCCGGCTCTCGCACCTGTTTTCGGCTCTTAAGAAGTGAGTAGCATCAGCCAAAGTTTAATCTCTACCACGCTGGTCGGCTTTTTGCCAGAATTCACTTCAAAGCGTTTTCAAACTCGTCGAGCGACTTGCATGTCGCTGCCAAAACGACCAGCGACTTCATCGCCGTCAGGTCGGTCCGCTTGTTGAGCGATTCACTAATCAATTTCGGAACGCTCTCGAACCTCTCACCCAGGATCGCCAAAATCGCTTCAACTTGACCCTTTAATTCGCCTTCCGCAATGCCTCTGGCTTCGCGTGTGGCTACGGCGGCTTCAGCTTCTTTCAGCATTTCCATTGCCTCGCCAAGCTCGAGGCGGTGAAACGCTTCGTATAATGGCCTTTAATTGACGCAAGCACAATCCTGTTTTTGCCTTATGACGGAAAAGTATTTCTCGAAAAATGAATTTTTTTCTGGTTTTTTTACTTTTTGTGCGTTGATTTTCACTTCAGTATGTGTATAATGTGGGATAGTGACAGTGACAGTGGTCGTTTCGTGCGGTTTTTTCGGCAAGGGTGAAAATTTTATATTAAATGGGCAATGGGAAACAGAATCATCCGCTTTTTTATCGCGCTGGTGCTGATTTTCGCGGCGATTACGAAGGCTCACATGTTATCGACAAGCCCATCATTGCCTGTCAGCGGTTGGTTTGGATTGCTCGAAGCACGCTGGGTACAGATTGTTACTGCCGAATTTGAGATTTTGTGGGCGTTATTGTTGATTTCCAACCCGTTCCCGCGAATAATCTGGGCAGGAACGACAATTCTGTTTGTGGCATTTAGTGTAGTTTCATCGGCGCGATGGCTGCTTAACGAAAATTCGTGTAATTGTTTCGGAAAATTGGAAGTATATCCGCTCTACACGGCGATTTTCGATGCGGCGATTGTTGGGACGCTTTTGTGGTTTCGCAAACGTGCGGCGCAAAATGCCGGAAATCCAGCACGAAAATGTGTGATTGCTGTGCTGGTGTGGCTGGCGGTGGGTTTATCGGTGTTTTTGGCGGTAAATTCGGTACAGAACAACGAACTTGCAGAGATCGGCACGGAATTTATCGGTGCGGATGGGAGGAAAACGATTCTGCTGGAGCCGGAGAAGTGGGTCGGCAAGGAGTTTCCGTTGTTGGCGTATATTGAGAACGATGCCGAGTTGCTAAAGCAAGGCGAGTGGACAATAATCGTTGGAAAACCCAACTGTGCGGAATGTGAAAAATTACTGAATACTGCCATATCAAAAGGAGCCGAACGACTTGCGTTCCTTGAGTTTGTGGAACATGAAGTTGATACTGTCGGAGGTGACACGAAGCCTCAAGTTTCCTTTCGTGCGGGGCTAAAGGTACAAAATGAGAACATAATCATGACACCGTTTGCTGTACGTTGCAGTAATGGTGCGTGTCTCGAAGTAACATTGGCGGGTGGATAGATTTTCATGACAATTTAACCTTATCATGGTACTGCAATGTTTGCAAGGAATAAGTTATTTCTTTTGCTGTTTTCATTCGCAATTTGCGGGTGCTCCAGCCAATCAGGAATAACGCACTCCGCATTGCTGGATATAGTGTTTACGTCACATGACGGTGAAAATGGTTTCGTTTATTTTGTTTTGCACAACACGACTCAACACGAAGCAAATGTCACCGCGATAAAAATCACGAACTCAGACACTGGAGATGCCGTCAGTTCGGACCTGCTGAAACTGACGAACAGGAAAATTCCGCAAAATGGCTGGGAGTATGGTGTTGCTCGAGTCGGCAGGAATCATGCTCCAAACGATCTTAAGCTGGTAGTTGAGTACGAATGTGCCGGAAGTCGTCTTTTTAATACTGCGGTTGTCGCACCTGACAATTCGTACATCAAAGAGATTTATCCCAACGAGAACTTCTCTGCGTTGATTGTGTATCTATCGGTAGCACCAAACGACAACATTCATTCGAACGTCGATCATTTGATATCGCATGTCAATGGTAAAAAAGCCAAAATTGAAGACATTACTGCTCTGCCTACCCCCAGCAACAATTTATTATTATGTCTAAAAATTGTCCCTGCGGACTCTTTTCGGCAAGGAGAGCGATTGTTCCTTACCGTTTCGGTTGACGAGATGATTGTTGGTGGAGGATGTGTCAAGGCTTTCTATCCATTTGTTTCGTCCGAAACTCAGTATGGCAAGGTCATGCGTCCGGTCGATCTGGAGTATACGAATGACTCCGTAAAGCTGAACATCTACAACGAAGCTGACTTCCGCAAATGTCCAGCAATTATTGAACGAGTTTTTGTTGATGGCTTTGATGTGACGAATAGTACCATTTTGCCTGATGCCCCATTTCCGCCGGACTTACATAATTACGATGCGGATGTGCGGCAAGTCGTTGTGAAATTGCAAACTTACGACAAAAACAAAACTCAGCATTTCGACATTGAATTCAAACGCCTGCTGCCGCTGAGGAATGAGAAAACGCCATCTGTTGGATATTTTGACACGCAGACCTTTTCTTTTGACGCAAAATTTGGTATCCCCTACGAAATTGGTGGAAAAAATGGATGGGGAATTGAAAACGGAGCATCAGTTTTTTATGCAGGCTTGCGTCCAAGACCCGAACTATCAAAGATAATAAAGCGATGTTCAACAATTTCTAAAGCTGATCCCGGCGTTGCAACTTTTGCGTGTCCCACATCGGGTATGCCGATAAACGTCTTGTCGCAAGTCGCGGCGTGTTGCGACTTTATGGCGATTGACCAGCCGTTTATGGAAAATTCGCAGGATAAATACGAAACGTATTTCAAGTATTTTGACGAAGTTCTCCCCAGTATTGCGGTTCCGTGGGCGGTGTCAGTATTGAACGACAACGACACGAATCCGGCTCCGGAAGATTTTCAGTGGCTTACTTGGGTGGCGATTGGCGTTGGAAGTCACGGCGTTTTTATCGACACTTCGGATCACTGCGATGAAAAACTTGCGTACACCTGCATTGCGGAAGTCCAGCAGATACGGAATGTTACGCGAAAGTTGGCACCACTGCTTGGAGTCAGTTGTCCGATTGATTTGCACATCGAGTCGAGCCAAAACGGCATACGAACGTATGTGGTACAGTGCGGCCCCGACGATTTACTCGTCGTTGTGATGAACGACTGGAGTTCGCGGCGGGCTTTTCGTGAAAAGGAAAAATTCATTGCTGCGGTGCGTGAAAATGTCGAGGTATCCATTAAAACAGGTGAAAACTGGACACCGATATGTGCTGTAAACCCAGCTAATTGTGGGTGTTACGAATTGAGACATAATAATGGTACGGCAACAATTCGCCTGCCGAGTTTTAACAACGTGCTGCCGGTTTTATTGAAACGCACCAACGCGGAAAGTGCTGAATTTGTTGCGGATGCGTTTCCTAAACAGCCCGTGTTGTTCCAATCTTCGCCGGTTGTTGCTCTCGGAACGGTTAGTCCAAATTCTGTACATGACATTGAAATTCCCATTTCGTCGCAGGTAGATAAATCCGTAAAATTGTCAGCGAAAACAAGCGAGGAAACCACGTCGGCGTTTCTTCAAATACCGGATGTTCTTCTGACACCCCATGAATCTGGGGTTCTAAAAATTCAGTTTTCGCCCAAGAATCCCGGCTCAAAATCGGTTACAAGTATCACCTTTGAATCCGAGGAGTTACCGGGGTTCAGTTTGCCCGTCCATATTTGTTGCGACGTTGAGGAACCCGTTCGGCTTTCGCAGACGCTTGTTGATTTCGGAATGGTGCCGGTTAATAAGCCAGCAATATCAAA
>JBOFQC010000504.1:0-5331 GCA_051660725.1 Thermoguttaceae bacterium | reverse complement strand
GTTCGAGTATTGGAAATCGTACTTGTTTAATACGGATGGTTTCTGTTACAGGCCTGGATCGAAGCATATCGGTCAAGTAGTTTTCATGCCAGGCCAAACTAAAGCCCAGTGGGTTTACGAAGTACAGGCAAGCGATGTAGAAGCCGATACCCAAATAATTTTTAAGTCGGAAATGATAAGACTGGAATCGCCTGGCGAAATCACCAGTTATGTCTCTCTTGGGAACAGCAACAACAAGTCAGTCGCAATCAAAGTCGACGTATTGCCGTTGGAAAATGTCAATTACGATATGCCGCCGGAAGAAAATACGGATACGCCTGAACCCGATTCCGAAACGCCGGTTGATAACCATGAGGACGACCACGATCACAACGGAACGGTGTCAGGTGGTTTATCCGATCTCCCACCGACTCACGAAGATACCGATTACGATATCGGCGAATGTAGCGAAGAATGCTTGATGAGTTGGCGGATCGGTAACCCTGACACCAGCTATAAAACACCTAAAACGATCAATTGGGAAAACGGAGAATGGACGTACAAGGATCACGAATCATTTGGTACGATACAGGTTATCGTCCGTGAGGATATCATGTGGTATGTAAACGCAAACAACGGCATGAATAGTTGGTTCGGAGAATCACACCCTGAAGGTGGAACGGAAGATTGGGACTCGGCTCGCCAATGCTATTGGCACTACCTGCAATCGAAGGACCCGAATCACGTTTATCCCGATATTCCGAAGACGATTTTCGGACCGGATTACGATGTTCCGTTGAACTTGAATCCAGATTATGACACCACGGAAAACGTATTGTCGCCGAATTACCAAAACACAGGTAATGAATACGATAAGTTTACGCACTTGGATGACGTTCGTGACACCTTCGGACTTACCGGAATGGATCAGACAATCGTGTTAATTGACACCGGCTTGGACATGAACCACCCGGCTTTTCGCACTAAAAATGGCGGTAGCAGGGTCGTCGGCTGGTACGATTTCAGCGATCACGATGCGATGCAATTGACCGACCTGAACGGCAACGGAACATTCAATGCCGATCTTATTGGGTCGCTTGGTCCGGGCGCTGATTTGGTCATGCTCAAAGTTGGCGGTGAAGTAAACGACGAATTCGGAAAGCGTTTTCTTCCATATAGTAATGTCGTTCGTGCATTGCAATGGGTGATTGATCACAAAGACGATGCGCAGTTCAAAGACAAGCCGATCACTGCAGTCAATATGTCCCTCGAACCGGGCAGTCTACTGCATGTTGTTCGAGAGCAGATGCAAATTCTTCGTGACTCCGGAATTTACGTATCCACAATCGGCGGTTACGGATTCACGGACCTTATGCCAGTGGCGATGATGGGAAACGACGGAAATCGCTCAATTCACAGTGGTTTTGCCGGTGACACCATTAACCGTCTGATCGCTCCCGGCGAACGGATTGTAGGTGCCATGCCCGGCGGCGGATATGGTGAAAAAACCGGTTCCGGCGTAGCGACGGCTTACATGACCGGAGCGGTGTCACTCGTTTACGAAGCACTCGTAGCAATAGAAGGTGACGCTCTCCGCAGTGAATACGGGGCACCAAAATTGCAGGAACGGATTTTCAACCTGCTTCGTAACAATGCTGATTCCGTTTGGGACAGTGAAATGTGCGTCAATTCGATGCGTTTGAATCTGCTTCACACGATTCAAAATATTGTCGGTAAAGATACTGTCGGCAACACGGCTGAATCGGCGTTGAATCTCGGCACTCACTATTACGGAACAACGCATACCGACGTGATAAACAGCGTCGGCGACGTCGATTACTACACGTTTACCGCAGGCAAAACCGAAACGGTTGTGATATCACAGAGTTTCGTTTCCGGTGATTCCGCAGGTCGAGCCGATTGGCTTGACGCCGAAGGAAATGTCGTGACACCAAACGCCGACGGGTCATTCACACTTGATGTCGAGATGGGAAAAACGTATACGTTTGCCATCCGTTCAGAAAAAATCGGCAAGTATACAATCGACATTTCGCAGGCAGCAGTAGTCGACGAAACGCCGGAGATTACAGTTGATCCAGTTCCGATAGAGACCGAAATACCGGTTAACACCATGCCGGAGTTTAGCGCATTGCTGCCGACACCAGCTTTTGATGCGGGGATTGTGCCTGTTCAGGGATCGGTTAACCGTGCGGAAACGCCAATTGTCGATTTCTTCATCTCCAGCTTAAATGGCGTCAACCGACTCGCGGAGATTGACATGTATTTCAGCACGGCAGTGATGCAATCGCAGGGTAATATGGATTTCTGGATTGACTATTCCGATTCGCCATTCGGCACGGAAGCTAACCGTGAAGTCTCCGATGCGGTTTTCGAGAGTGACCTGAGTCTGTCCGACCCCATTGAGTTGGGCATGCCGATCTTGACCGACGTGCTGGCCACCTGATATGGAATTACACAAAGCAATGTGCTGGGATATAAACAGTTGTGAAAAATCTCCGACAAAACAAACACAGCAGTAATCGGTCAAACGCTTGGTCCGAATCGAAAAGTTCTAACAGGACGAAGTTCGATCCTTACCAGTCCGAATGGGCTCTTGTACGAGCCGACCGTAATCCTACAGCCACGATTACCATTTCGGAAGAGTTGAAAATTGACGTTTACGTGCGACCTCTTCGTGATACCTTCGTCCGACCTTTTACGGTCAACGATCTGGAAAAAACGTTCAAGTCGGTTCCGATGAAATTTCTTCACGGTCTGGAACGGATCATCCTGTTCGGTGGTACGAAAAAGCAGGAACTGACAGCAGGCCGAATGTTTCGCGATGGCATGTATTATCCTACCGAGTTGGGTGGCATGATCGTGCTATATCCGTTCCTCGAAAAAAGAATGAACTGGAATTGCAGCTGTTACTCACCGCACGAAATTCAGGAGTTTCGTTGGGCCGGAGCGAAAATCGTACCATATAAAAGTGGCTCTTTCGCCCAATTCGATGAAGAAAGTTTGAAGAAGTATTATTTGAATATCGTTTTGATCCACGAAATCGGACACCATGTCAATTGGATGAAAAACAAACACGATTCCAAGAGTAAGCTCACGGAAGAATTTGCCGATTGTTTCGTCGGAGAATACGGAATTGGTGGATTACATGAATGATACCGAATTTTGTAACTTCTTAAAAAGCAATTGCCTATCTCTGTTTCACTTCGTTCGGAAAATTCCAGAGTCAAATTTTTTGAAAGCATAAGTAATTTTGATGTATCTGTGAAATGATGAAAACACGTATAGTTGCCTATACTTACGAAGATGGACGCAAGCGTTATGATTTAATTGATATTCACCCAGAATATTATATAGAAGTTGCTAGTATTTTACGGGCACGCTTTCCTGTACAATTGATTAAAAGTTGTGACGGAATTTGGCTCTATGCCGAAGAATATCAATACGAAGATAAAAGCTTTCTCTTCTGTGTAGATGATGACGAAGACTGTTATTTCATTGCTACGGATAAAAAATCTACAAACGAAGATGATTCTTGGTTATTTGAACTTTTACAAAAGCTTGTTAAAGAGCTAGACGCTTAGTGTCAGGATTTTCCTTTGAAGCCATAGATGCTGTTTATTGACCTTCACGAAAAATTTGAGCTTGTTTGTTGAGGTAAAAACGCGAGTTCCTCGACTAGCGCGACTCCGTTTCACTTCGTCATGCAAATTTTCGGATCAAGTTTTGAAAACATCGGTAATAAATTTGAATACCACAAACGTCCGGACGCGATTATACTTGGATGGTGAAATAATGAAAATTACATTTCCTCAAATTATTTTTTTTGGCTTCTTCGCTGTAGTTTGGTTTTCTGCCGCTTATGCTCAGGAATCTTTATCAGACGAACAAATCCGAGAACGCTGTTATGCGGAAACTGCACAGTTGAGGGAAAAATTCGATCCTATCTATAACCTTTTGGCAGAAGCAGACAAAGAAGCAAGGCAAAATGGAAACTATCCCGATCTTGAGAAATGGCATCAAGAATACGACATGCCGCTTTTTGAAGCTGTTAAACAAGCCGTTAAGGATATTATAGGAACAGATAATTATCTCGACGCTTGGCAATATCGCAAGCTTTTTCCACAAATAACTGAAGATTGGGAAAAAGATGACGCCGAAATTGATCGCATTAGTCTTGTACCAACTTCGAGCTTTTATTCATTCGAGACGGATAGTCCTTTGTCTTTGTGGGATGTTTTCACATTAACAACAATATACGAAAACCAAGCGGAGCTGACACCAGGCGTGTTTTTCCAGCCAAAGAATAATAAAGGCAAGATAACGGGTATGATGGGAGGTGGACCTTATCATGTGATTGAAGACTCTCATCGCATTTGTGCTCAAACGCTTCCATATGCGTTATGCCTATATAGAGAGTGGCATAAACTCTGGGAAATCATGGCGATCTACTCTTTTAATAATGAGAAGGCGAGAGATTTGTTATTTAAAATAGTAACTGACACCAATGAAACCAACGATGTATACGCATATTCTGCAATCAATTTTTTACCTTTTTTTCCAGACTCTGGGAAGCTGCTACCAGAAATAAAAAAACTCATACAAAATGAGATCAAGGAACTGCAAAAGAGTAATCCGAATGACGCCAAGCAGTTTGTGGATGAAAATGGAAATCTCAAAAGTTTCTATATGGATAGTTGGTCCTTCAGAGCACTTAATCAGAGGTTGGTATTTTTAGTACAGCTTGCGAAGCGTCTCGAATTTAACGAGAAAATTCCAATCGAGGAGCGGGAACGGTTTGATATTTTCCGCAGAGACTTGATGATGTCTCTACTACATCAAAATCCAAGATCGGAAAAAGTAACATCTCCTTATTCTGTAGTTAAGAAAGGCGAAGAACATTTTGAAATTTACATGACAGAATATGCACCCGGCCATAGAATCGGTAGTGTAAAATGGGGGGAAGAGGATTTGGCCCCTTATCCTCAATTGCCACACTCAACCAGCTGGCAAAAACGTAAAGAGTTTTACGAACACGAATTGGCAAACCCTCGCCCGATTTATACGGAAAATCAAATGGAATATCTACGTAAAAGAATAAAGGAGCTTGAAAGAAAATAAAATTCTGCCGCTCTATTTACCTATGTTTTAGGGCATCGGCTCTTGATTTTGTGGCGATTGTCGTGGTGCCATAGTACTACAGCGCAATGACTAAGTCCATTTACATCGGTTGATGTTGTGTAAGTCAATGCCACGATGGGCGATTAACTTACGTTTGGTTCGGCTATGGCAGTATGTGGCCAAGGCGTTTCGCTCTCGATAATATTCGTTCAC
>JBOFQC010000503.1:0-5447 GCA_051660725.1 Thermoguttaceae bacterium | reverse complement strand
TACTCTTTTCAAAAATTTCTCAACGACCTTGTTGCTGGTATCATTACCGGTATAGTGGCACTTCCACTGGCAATTGCATTTGGTATCGCATCCGGTGTCACTCCGGAACAAGGCGTGTATACTGCAATAATTGCCGGCTTTATCATTTCGCTACTTAGCGGTTCCCGTGTACAAATCGGCGGGCCAACCGGCGCGTTTATCATAATCGTTTACGGAATCGTGCAATCGCAGGGAGTGCAGGGACTTCTTGTGGCAACTATAATGGCCGGCGCGATTTTGATTTTAATGGGGTTTGCCGGGCTCGGTAAGTACATAAAGTATATTCCGTATCCGGTTACGCTTGGGTTTACGTCCGGCATTGCGATTTGCATCGCGGCGTCGCAGATACAACCGTTTCTCGGCCTGAATCTAAACGGTGAACCGGTGCCGCCGGATTTTCTGCATAAAATTACGGTGTTTTCGAAATATATCACTTCGACAAACCTTTATGCGGTGTCACTTGCTTTGCTTTCGATTCTGATAATTGTGTTCACTCCCCGGTTTTCCAAAAAAATCCCCGGTTCACTTGTCGCAATTGTCGTTTGCACCGTGTTGACTGCCGTTTTTAATCTCCCGGTTGACACAATTGGACAAAAAGTCGGCGAAGCGGCAGTGCCGATACAGATGGGAATTCCAACGTTTTCCATGCCTCAGTTCGACACATCGCACTTCAAGGAGTTGTTTCGGGCCGCAATTGCAATTGCAATGCTTGGAGCAATTGAGTCGTTGCTTTCGGCGGTTGTTGCTGACGGAATGATTGGTTCACGACACCGATCGAATACAGAACTTATTGCGCAAGGTATTGCAAATGTTGTGACACCATTTTTCGGGGGAATTCCTTCAACCGGGGCAATTGCACGAACCGCAACGAACGTGAAAAACGGCGGAAGAACTCCGGTTGCCGGGATGATTCACGCCGTTGTGTTACTCGGAATTGTTTTGTGCCTCGGAAGTTATGCCGCAATGATACCGCTGTGTTCGCTTGCCGGAATTTTGCTGGTGGTGTCATTTAACATGAGTGAAGCACGTCATTTCATTCGCATGTTTCGCGCCCCGAGAAGTGACGTCATTGTCATGGTTATTACCGTTGTGTTAACGGTTTTCCTGGATTTAACAATTGCGATTCCAGTAGGATTGGTTTTGGCGTCATTCAATTTCATGCGTAGAATGGAGCAGAATTTCCATGCCGCGGCAGTTGATGACAAGTTGTATACGTTGACAGAAGATGATCCACACGAGGATCCCACTGCGCTGCGACTGTTTGATTTGCCTGACGGAGTTCACGTATTTGAAATTCACGGCCCGTTCTTCTTCGGAGCGGTAAGTAAATTTCAGGAAGCAATTGAAAAGGATATGCCGCACGTCCTGATTTTGCGAATGAGAAACGTTCCTGTCATGGACGCAACCGGTTTACATTCGCTTGAAGAAATCGTGAACAAAGCACATAAAAATGGTGCCACGTTGATAATATCAGGGTTGCAACAGCAGCCGTACCACGTACTTAAGAAATTCGGGCTTTGGGAAAAAATCGGCGCGAAAAATTTTCATCACACAATTGTAAACGCAATTCTACACGCCGGCGAAATAATCGAAGAAGAATATTCGCGTGCAGCGTAAAACGATTTTGTGCTGATTGTACGAAAAACTTACGTATCAATGGACTACCTTACCCGCCAACTGACGTTGGCGGTTCGCTGTGAAACGCCAAGTGATTTACACAACACCACGTTATAACGCAACGGTGTCATTGCCTTTAGATTCAATTGTTTTCGGCTCACCGTTAATCAGGATTTGGTACGTAGTCCCGGCTTTTCCGTCAATGACAACGTTCTTGCCGTTTATTTTCATCTTGTACGGCGAAACGATGCGGTATTTGCCGGTTTCGTCGGTTTGAACATCAACGTTTGCAAGTTCACCACGTGATTTACGACGTAACATTTCAAGAACACACGGGTTGATATCAAACGGATTCGGTGTCTGCGACTTTAACGTAAACGAATCGGGCAGAAGTCCAATTGATGCACCGCTGGTGTACTGCTGCTTTTCGGCAGAGATTAAAATCCCGTCTGCGATTTGTTTCCAATTCAAGGTGTCATCATACGGTGCAAGTCTGTACAACGCTTCGGCATAATCAAGTCCGCACCATTGGACAGGTAATCCGATCCAGTTCGGTGCAATCCAGTTCGTGGCACCAAAAACCGGTGTCGTAGCATAAAGCATTACCGCGTCGCCACTTGGGCCGGTCTCTTTACCACCAAGCGATTCTTCAACTTCCCAAAGATACACAAACGGCAAACCGGTAATTGCCCAGCGGCGAGCTTCGTCGAGGTACTCTTTTTTACCCGTTGCTTCATAAGCCATTACGTTTGCCATTGAGCAGCGTGACGCCCCCATGATATCAGGTGTGTGAAGTGACAACTCCCAAACCTGTGCGCCTCGTGGTGTCTTGAACCGCTTGATGTACTCCAGCCCTTTTAATGCGGCATTGAGCGAATCCTGGTTGCCGGTTAGACGCCAATGTTCCATTAGCCGAAACAGCGAGTTACCGCAATGTCCCGAAGCGGTGTCTTCCCAGTGCCCCTTTTGATACACACCTTTGTACGGAAACGAACCGTCTTCCCGCTGCTGTTGGCGAGTCGCTGCCGCTTCTCCGTCTAACCAGGTAAGCAGCCTAAACGCTTTATTAGAAAGGAGAAACGCCGCATGATTGCTTAAATGAGCACCGCCGTATCCGAGTTCCGGCACCTCCGGCATTTTACCGGTAAGCTGCCAAATTGTCGAAACGAAATCACTTCCGTAATTCGGCTTAAACGGAGCAACCGCTCCCGGAAGTGCGGCGTGTAACCAGCCTCCGTCAACTTTGATGATCGACTTCTCAAGTCCCGCAAGGTTAAGCGCACGCTGTTCTTCCAGTGTGCGTGGCAGATTCGGCAGGCATGGTATGCCGTGTTTTTTCACCCCCCAAAGAATCACGTCTTCGAGCGTTTCTTTTTCCGTTGCCGGTTCGATTCTCAAAATGCCTCGAATCGGTTCGGTACCGCCGAAAATAGACATTTTATTTTGCAGCAAATCGCCGAACTGACGCCCCTCCAAAAAGTCTGGAATTGCGAAAATTGGCACCAAAAGCGGTTTGACACCGTCTCGTTTTTTTGCCGTTGCATTTTTACCGTTTGCGGCTGCATTTGCAGTATTTTCCGGCTCAAACGACATGTTATTTCCCGGATTATCCCAGAGCAGGCCGAAAGAAACTTTGTCGGTAACAATTCCCATAAGCGGAATCGTGATATTCATCGGGTCGACAGCGAACCGAATGTGTTCGGGGATTTCCAAGTCCGCTTTGGACGAAGAATATTCCCCTTTTTCGAGGTATTCGACACCACAAAGAACCGCCTGCTGCATTTCGCCAACCGGGCAAAACACCGGGCCGAACATTGGGACTATTGAGTCTCGTTCAAAATACAACTCGTTTCCACGTAGCGTAAATGTCAGGTTCCGTACTTCCTGGTACTGCTTGGGGACGACACCAAATGGGGAGTTTGCGTAATACAACGGATCCGACTCAAAAGTAATTGTGTTTTCACTTTGTTGGCTTATTTTTAAAAAAACGTAGTGGATACCTCTCTGAAAATGGGTGTCACTAGCTCCGCCCGATGCAAATTTAAGCGGTAATGTCTCGTCGGTATGTACGAAAGAATGGATTACGCCGAGAATTTCCGAACGGTATCTTGTTTCAAAGACTTCACCATGTTTTACAGTGTACGGTGTCAGGCGGACAATTTTCGCGCCGGTTCCGCCTTTTGTGAACATAACCGAAAGCCCGGTTTGTGCATAAGTTGCCTTGTCGGAAATTGTCACCCACTCGGCATCGACTTCCGGGTGAAACACTGTGAATTTACGTAATATTTGGGTGCCTCCTATAAGTTGTCCTTTCGCAACGGTTCCGCCTGAGCGTATTTGGATAGTAATTGTTTCAAACGGTGATTTTTTGAAAAATGTGTGTTCTTTAACCGTAACACCCGGTTTTAGTTCGCAAATATCTTCATTTGCCTTAGTTCCTTCGCCTCCAGGATACATTGCTGAGCCTGTAGCTGTAGCGGTTTGTGTTATAACAATTTCCGCATTAAGCGTTTTGTCCGAATAGTTTGTGATTTCAATTGTAACTTTATCTTTTGTACATGTCGTTTTTGTGATTTCGAGCGGACTTAGCTCGGTTTGCCACAATTCGATCCATTCGATTTCACACGTACCTTTGCTCGTGCCGGGGTCAAGTCGAATATGTGAAAGAGTGCCCGGCACATTTAGAACGACACTGTATTCGTGCCAATTTCCATCATTTGCGAATGGAAACCGTGCCGAGCGGTCAGCTGCCGAGTTCGGTTGTTGTGGCGTCATCCAGAAAATCTCGAAACCGGGTGCAGTGGTTGCCCGCATACGGATTTTAATCACAATTGGACCGGAAAGCGGTTGGGGTCCGTTCGCGCTGGCAAGAATCGGCAGCGTGAAAAACGGATCGGAACCGGACGATGTGATTTTGAGCGTCTTGCCAGTTGATTCAAGTTCACATTGACTTATACCGGCAATTTGCTTGATGTAATCAGCCGAATCGAAACGAATGGTTTCGACAAGTTTGCTGTCTGCCGTTTGACGCGGATAGGGATTTATCGGCTCATACGGCGGATATTGCGCCTGCAAAGCTGGCCCGGAAGCGAGTGTTAAAAACGCCGTAAATAATAAGACACGTGATAAATTAAATATTCGCATGATAAAAGTCGAGTTGATTTGGTAAGGTATCAGGTATCAGTAGTGAATCGCAGCGTCATTTGGTGAAATAATCCTGACACTATACCGTAGCACGGTATGGGCGGTGCGCTTCGCGTGAAGTGTTCCGCCTCCCTTTGGTCGGCTCTGTTCCCGAGTTTTTCAATGATTGGTGCTGATTATCTTCAGCTAACCCTACATTGAAAAACATGCAGTTTTTACCGGGCGACAGTATATATACTGATCTATTCTATAAACGAAGTTTTATCATTGTTGAAAAACAGAGTCAAGCCTATGAATTAGTTTCCGATTTCGTTTCAAATGAAATCAGCCGTTTATTGAAAAAGTTTGGCGTTTTGGTATAATATTTCCTTGCGTCATAATGTTTTTTTGCTGTAATTCTTTCCTTGTAATAAAGTTATGATTATTAAAAATAAAATCTACGTTGCTTGTTTTGCAGTTCTGAATTTTTTTTCTGTTATAACAACGAATCATATTTGTGCTCAAAATAATGTAACAACTGCACAAAACGAGTCGGAAGTGATTCAGAAAATCACCGACGCTTTTGGCGAAGTACAGCGCAGTTCAAACGGTGTGGTTACTGGTGTTAATCTCGCAAAAGCAAGGGCTTCCGCTGACGACGAAATTCT
>JBOFQC010000502.1:0-6564 GCA_051660725.1 Thermoguttaceae bacterium | reverse complement strand
TGAGACGTTAGACGTTAGATATTATACTGTGCAACGTCATAAAGCTAACCTTTTCCGAATTTAGGGCTTTTGAAATTTTTCACAATCAAACCAACAAAATTTCGGTAAACCGAGCCGACCAACGGGAGGTGATTCACTTTCCGCGAAGCGTATGAAAATACCGTTTTACGGTATATACTGCAAATGTAATCTGTCCGTTTTGTTTAGCCGCTGATCCTAGATCAGCGTTTTCAAACTTGAATTCGATTCTTAGCCCCCAAAATCTGGCGTCTGAAGTCTAAAATCTGGCGTCTAAAATAATATGAGCGAACAATATTCGGCAAACCAGCAGGGACAACGTACACGTAATCTGGGTGATGTTCTGCAGGAATTCGGTCAGCATTGTCGCCTCATGCAGGACGAGCTTGGTAAAATCATTATCGGCCAATCAGACGTGATAAGGCAAATTTTTGCCGCGATCTTTACACGTGGACACTGCTTGCTTGAAGGTGTGCCGGGCTTGGCCAAAACGCTTATGGTTAGCACAATTGCCCGGATTTTGGACATGGAATTCAAGCGAATCCAGTTTACGCCGGACCTGATGCCGTCTGATATTGTTGGCACAACCGTTCTTGACGAAGACGACGCCGGACGTAGAAACTTCCGTTTTGTTCAAGGGCCGGTCTTCACGAACATTCTGCTTGCGGACGAAATAAACCGTACACCACCTAAGACGCAGGCCGCTCTTTTGCAGGCGATGCAGGAACGTGAAGTTACGGTTGGTCAAACGACTTATACATTGCCTGATCCGTTTTTTACAATTGCGACCCAGAACCCAATCGAACAGGAAGGGACGTATCCGTTACCGGAAGCTCAGCTTGACCGATTCATGTTCAATATAAAAATCGATTACCCAACGCTTGAGGAGGAGGAAAAAATTCTATCCAGCACAACGCGGGGCGAAAAGGTCGAAGTACGCAAAATCATGAGCGGTAAAGTCGTCTCGAATCTGCAAAAACTGGTCGGCAGCGTCGCGGTCAGCCAATACATAATACAGTACGCCACTCGGGTAATTAGGGCGACACGTCCGAAAGACCAGACGGCTCCTAAGTTCGTGAAGGAGCTGGTTGATTGGGGAGGCGGACCACGTGCGGGCCAGAATTTAATTCTCGGAGGAAAAGCAATGGCGGCAATGGACGGACGTTTTTCGGTTTCCGTTGACGACATTCAGGCGGTTGCCGTCCCCGTACTCAGGCACAGAATTAGCACGAACTTCCAGGCCCAAGCCGAAGGAATGTCAAACGAAATGGTGATCGAAAAACTTCTCGAAACGATACCGCCTCCGCCAATCGAAAAATTCGAAAAGAAGTAAAAGTATTGTTTATTGAGTATTGGTAGTCCTGTTTCTTCGAAACTGTAGCGACTTTTGGAGAAAGTCACCTACCTTACCCGCCAACTAACGTTGGCGGCTCGCTTCGTTTACACCTGATGTAAAATTTAACTGCTGGTCGGTGCAGCTTTCACGTTATTTTTTACGAGCTTTACGGATTAACGGCAACCCACAAAGGCCGATACCGAGAATCGCAATGGTTGCAGGTTCTGGCGTGGAGTTGTCTACATCAATTGGAACTGTATTCACAACCGAGTCACCAAGACTTATTGTGGCGTTGATACCGCCGTTGTTATTCAGTTTTTCGCCGTTTGCGTTCGAAATGAATATTTCGATTTTTGAAATAAATTCATCTCCGTCAGTCTGAAATCCATAAAATGACGGAACTTGCAGTTGCGCTTGCTGTAGTATACTGTCGAGATAATTACCGTCTTGGTCATAAGCAATTGCCAGGAAATAAGTGTCTTCGCCGTTTGGACCTTTATTGTGTGCCAGAATACTGACTCCAAATGCTTGCACTACATCAGCTGGTTGAAAAAGAATATCAAGCCAAGTTACTGTAGGATTAGAAAATACATCGCCAGTATCAGTTTTGAACCCTGAATTTCCTTGCCCTGGCGTTTTGGCGATATTATTTACGACACTCATAGTCCCCTTCTTTCCTGTCAGGTCATCGTTCGCAAAAAAATCTACCAGAAACCCATTTTTCATGTTTTTGTCACCAGCTGAAGCGTATGCTTCGCCAAAGTAAAACGAATCTCCATTTCGTTCGTCCCACAGATACGCATTCGAGTTGCTATAAATCGTTACATCCGCTAGTGCTACCGAACTAAACAACACAAGTGCGGTAACTGCGTAAAATACTGCGTCTTTCATTGAAACCCCTTTCTTTGTCACAAGGACAAAATTGTTAAACCAAGAACTTTTTAACGGTACAGAGTGCCAGACGATCAAGCGTCGACGTATTGATAATATTCAGCGTAGAGGCAGCTTACTCAGAGTATATGCAAGAAAAATCTCAATGATTATTATCACGGAAATATTTCGCAGTAAATATTATTTACGTGGAAAAATTCTAGATAATATAATCAGTGTTACAGTTTTTAATAAGAGATATATTCATAAGCAGAATTATCTGCGAGGACGAACAAGAACAGTTTCCCGTATCCGGGTGTAATCTGCTCGTACACTGGTATCCGATGCGATTTTCATCTCGGTTTCTTCACAGTGATGAGCAATTGTTTTGTGATCCCGACCTCCGAAAAATTCACCGATTTCTTTCAAACTTTCGCCTGTAAGTTGACGAGCCAGACAAATCGCAATTGCTCTTGCGCGGGCAACTGTACTTTTACGCGATTTTCCTTTGAGGTCCGACTGTTTGAGCGAAAAATGCCTGGCACACTGCCGCAGAATCTCGTTCATATTTGGTCGGGTGATTTCGCTACGTTCTTTTAAGAACCTACGAACTTGAGTGTAATTCAACGCTCTGCCGCCGGATTCCAGAACCATTTGTGACACCGTGCCGCAAAGGGCCGGATACGGTAGTATAAGATTCTTCGCAAGAAAATTAATCGAAGCAACAGAAATCGCGAGCCGTTGCTGTGCGGCAATTTCCGACAACATTGTCGCTCTGGTTTTCTGGCCCGGCAATTCAATCGGAACAGTCAATCCGCCAATAAGTCTTGCAGCAAGCGGCGGAAGCAAAAACGAAGCTTCGCCGGGAAACTGGCTCAGAGTGAACACGACTTTGTGTCCAGACGCGACCAAATCGTCAAGCGTGTGGAGCAATTCTTCCTGAACAATTGGTTTTGTGGCCAAATCGTCAAGCGAATCGATAATCATAAGCGGGGTCCGTCTGATTCGAATTCTGAAATCATCAATTGTTTTACTGTCGAGTGCCCGAACATACTGCCTGGCAAAATCTGCTCCGGCTAGAAAAATCGCCTTTTTATTATTTTGTTGCTGTTTTTTCCATTTTTGCAGCAGTCCGGTCACAACGTGAGTTTTGCCGCAACCGGTCGGACCGTAAAAAGTGACCGGTTGAAGCGGTACTTCACGGGAATTGGCCGGGTTTGCATCGTCTTCAAGAACGAGGCTAACAGCCGTTTCAATCAAGGGATTCTCCGGCCCGACGATAAAACCGCTATTTTGGGGCGCTTTTACGTCGGCGTAAGGCTTCTGCTGAGCCTGAAAAAAAAGTGGTAGAACCTTGGTTTCCTCTGATTGCATGATATGTATTTACTGACTTGGATCAGCGTTTCCAAACTCGTAACCGTTCACGGTTTTTTTAATGAGTTAGGAGTTAGAAGTTAGGAGTTAGGAATTGGAGCTGGAGTTCAGATAATTTCGAATAACCTGCTCACCTATCACCTTATACCGGCGGACTAACGTCCGCCGCTCGCTGTTTCTTCACCTAACTCCGATCTCCTAAATTCTTTGCGCTCACTTATTCCGGATAAACCCACGGTTCGCGGTACGGACGCTTCATCATTGCCAACGCTTCCGGGTCGCCGATTACAGTCTGTTTTTCGCGATCCCACTGAACGGAACGACCAAGTTTCTGCGAAAGCATACCGAGCAGACTCATTTGCGTCGAACGGTTACCGTACTCAATGTCGCAAATCGGTTTACGTCCGGTTTCGATTGCTTCAATAAAATCGGTCCAAAGTTCCAGAATATTCTGCTGGTCCGGTTCATGCAGTTCCGGCGAAACGTGTATTTCCGGCTTGCCCTGGCAGTCGCCGCTTTTGAAATACGACCAACCGTCCAACCATCCGAGGTGAAGTGTGCCGTTCGTGCCGTAAAAATAACAGCCGACATTCGTGTGTTCCGCCGCATTGCCCGCAAAGTTACGGTGTTCCCACTCCGCAGAAAAATTGTCGAATTGGAACACGACATTTTGACAGTCCGGCACATCGGAGTTGTCTTTTTTGATAAACTTTCCGCCGCTTGACGCAACCATCTTCGGGGCGTTTTCGCCAACTGAATCGGCCCACCAAAGAATCTGATCCATCCAATGGATTCCCCAGTCTCCGAGCTGGCCGTTCGCAAAATTGCTAAAACTCCTGAATCCGCGAGGATGAATCGTCGGATTGTACGGCACAAGCGGAGCCGGTCCACACCAGAAATCCCAATCCAAACCTTCCGGTACCGGTTCGTCTGGAATCACAGAACCAGCACCGCCCTGATAATCAACGAAAGCGCGAACCGCCCCAATTTTGCCTAGTTTGCCGCTTTTCAGAAACTCCATTGCGGACTTATTATGCGGTGAAGCCCGGCGGTGAGTTCCGACTTGTACGGTCCTGCCGGTTTCTTTTGCGGTTTTTACCATTGCGTTCCCTTCCGCAAGCGTGTGGCAGATCGGCTTTTCAACGTAAACGTGTGCACCGGCTTTACATGCGTCAATTGTAATGAGCGGATGCCAATGATCCGGCGTGGCACAAATTACAATTTCCGGCTTGGTTTTTTCGAGCATTTCGCGGTAATCCTTGAACGCTTCGATTTTTTGGCCCGTTTGCATCTCGTACTTTTGAACGGCAGAATCAAGATATCTTCGATCAACGTCAACCAACGCGACTGGCGTTACGGTTTTTGTGTCCAAAGCGGCGCTTAGAATATTTTTCCCCCACCAGCCGGTTCCGACCAGCGCGGTTCTGTACGTTTTAGTTCGTTCCGCACCGTGAATTGCCGGAGCTGCAAACGAAACGGTAGCGGCAGTTGCGGCGGTAACGGCAGTGCTGGTCAAAAAGTTACGACGGGTGAATTGCATTTTGAGTTCTCCTCTAATGGTTATGTTGTGCTCTTTATTACGGTATATCAGATTATGACGATAAATGCAAGTAAAAAAACTCAATTTTTCCCTTCAATATTGCCGATGCGAATAAAGTTTTGTGCGCTTTAGATAATTCATAATAAGTTTACTGAATTAAATAAATTTTACCTGGACTCTGAAAATTACGATGAGTTGGCTTAATATATTACGACGTTTTGGTTCGTTTTCTCCGCAGAATCGCTTGCCTTTAGTGGTGGGCGTACTTTTTGTGGTGTTTCTTTTCGGTAGCAACGTGGTGTTTAACAATATCACTGATTCTGCAGGATATGGCAGTGGTGTAGCAGTTGCTCAGGAGCAGGAAAACGCAACCCAAAACGCTGAGAACCAAGAAACCGACGCGCCGCCGAAAGAAAGAAGTTATTTGGTTTGGATGTTTGCTTCACTCGGTTGGTTTTTCGCACCGGTGTTTCTTGCAATGTCAATAATAATGGTCGCTCTTTTCGTAATCAATATTCTTGCGATAAGACGTGAAGTTTTAAGGCCGACGCCGCTTGTGGAACAGTTTGGAAAACTGCTCGACGAGAAAAAATATCAGGACGCTTTCGAACTTGCGAAGGAAAACGATTCGTTTCTTGGTCGTGTTCTCGCTGCCGGCCTATCCAAAATGTCCAGCGGCTACGAAAAAGCGGTTCGGGCAATGCAAGATGTCGGCGAACAGGAAACAATGCAGTTGGAAGGGCGGCTGAAATTACTCGCCCTGCTCGGTAACATCGCACCGATGCTTGGCCTGTTCGGCACGGTTGTCGGTATGATCGCTTCTTTCCAGGAAATTGCGAGCCGAGTTACGACACCGCCGGCGTACAAATTAGCTGAAGGTATTTCAACGGCTTTATTTACAACGGAAGTCGGCTTGGCAATTGCAATTCCGTCAATTGTGGTTTACGACATTCTCCGCAACCATTTGGCCCGGTACGTGTTGGAAATCAGCATTATCTGCGACAACATGATGGGAAGATTTAAAACGGGAAAATAATCGAACCCATAACCTGATGTTTGGAGTTTGCAAAAACCTTGAGAATAAAATCAACAGCGCAAGAACGTTTACTCGACATGACGCCGATGATCGACATCTGCTTTTTGTTGATCGCGTTCTTTGTTTTCTTGATTAACTTCTCCGAAGCGGAGCAGGATCAGCGGATCAAGCTACCGAAAAGTGAACTTGCGGTCCCGGCACGTGTGCCGCCGGCTCAGCCGCTTACGCTGCAAATCATGGACTCCGGAATTATCCTGTTCAATAGCAAAGAATACGGACCGGCAGATATCGTTTCCGCTCTTTCATTCGAGCGGAGATTGCTCGACATTAAAAAAATTGATCCGAAAACCGTCACGATTCTTGTTCGCGGCGACAAAAACTGCGAAGCAA
>JBOFQC010000501.1:0-2944 GCA_051660725.1 Thermoguttaceae bacterium | reverse complement strand
CTCATAACGAGGCTTTTCCAGTTCGTAATAGAGATACTCCAATCTTACCGTTTTGTCGTAACTTTCAATAGGAAACGATTCACGAAGTACGGCCTCTAAACCTTTGTTTTCCCTCTGCTTCGGTGAAACGTTTTCCTGCAAAAAGTTGCTGTAACTTGTCGTTTGCAGAACAGTCAGGTCTGGGATATCATAAATTGATTCTTGAGTTCCGAAGTTTCTGATGTTCGTGAAGTTAATCAACCGCTGGGACGGAGTCGCCATAAAAAACCTTCTGTATAATTTGAAATATTGTTGGTTGTGGTAAAATTCCTAATATTTTATTTTTTCGCGTTTTTCGCAAAAAATTTTTCTAAGTAAAATTTCTCTTTGGCAAAAATTTTTTAATTTATTTTATTTTTTGATAAAAGATCGCTGTCAGAACCGTTAAACGAGGACCAACTTAAAGTTACTCGGAAAAAGCAAAGAATAAACCTGGAATTGATGCGTGACATAAAAACGTGAAAACACCTTGTATTTTAAGGAAAAACTCGGTATGAAAGAGGCAAGATTGAAAGCAAAACACGGCCGACTTCTTTTCACTTTCCATTCGCACGCTCCTGATTTGAGTATTTTAGCAAAAAAGATTAAAGTGCGCATGATACACCTTTGGCACAATCTTTGCAACCGGGGGGTAAAGAATTTGGGCCGGACTGCTTGGACTTTCCTTCGGCTTTAGGTGAACAAAATGTTTTGCCCGCTGTTTATGTACACTGCACGTGGTCAATGTGTTGCAGTTTACTCGCTTCGAAAACCCTTGCTTTTCCAACAGGATAAAGCAAGGAAAGCTGCAAAATAATGACCACGCATGGCATAATACCCAGAAAAACGGGTGTTAACCTGAGTTTAAATCATATTCCTCGGCCAGTTTCGAAGGCTTTCAGATTAATTTCGACAAATTTTTCTTTTACGCTTTTTCTGATCGCCGCTTCCCAGGAAGAAATTGGCAAATCTATCTTTTTCGACATTGCGCCGAGAAGTACGACATTTGCGACTTTAGGATTTCCGATATTTTCCGCTTCAGCAACCGCGTCAAAAAACAGCAGGTTAGTAAAGTATTTTCTTAGAACTTCTTCAGTAATTTCGGGGTACTTTACGGGACCAGTCGACGCCGTAACTGGAATAATCCGCTGACTCGAAACCACAGCCAAGCCGTTTTCAGCAAGATAATCAGTGTAACGCAGTATCTCAATTCTTTCGAGTGAGCCGAGAACCGAGGCTGTACGCATTGGCACAAGCGGACTATGCACTTCCTTGCCGAATCTAATCTGGGCAATAACGGAACCGCCTCGCTGGGCCATGCCGTGAACCTCGTTGGTTTTTACGTCAAACCCCGACTCTACCGCTGCCTGAGCAATAATTTCGCTTGCCAAAAGAATACCTTGTCCGCCAACACCGACAAGAACAACACTGGTCGTTTGCATTATCTTTTATGAATTCCTGAGTTGAAATTGATTAAGCCAAATCTTTAATACTTAACTGAAAACATGCTCATTAAAGTAGACAAAGAGCTGGTGTTTTCGCTGTCCGAAAGTTTCATAACTTGGCAATCAACAATTGGTCCCTTGGTCGTGTTTACCATAATTGTCTGCTTCAAGCTTCTTAACGCAATAATACCTTCCAAACTTGGTCGTTTCAGGTCGGCAGGAGATTCGGCGACAAGAACAATTTTGCGTTTGCGATTCTGCGCGATCATTTTTGATACGGTCAACATTCCTTCTTCTTCTTTTAAGGAAAAGAACGAATCCATTAGAAACTTGGCTTTTTGCGGGTCGATCATATCGGTACCGTAACCAAGAATTACTGCTTCCATACCTAACGGTCCCTCGCTCAGCTCCCTGAAAGTCGTGCGGAAACACATGAAATTCGACTTTATGATGTAAATATCAACGTCAAAAAGTGCGTCATCCCCACCGGCTCTTTCAGCGGCTCTTTCGCCTTTTCTGTGACCGACATGGCCCAATGCGTTACGCAGGTCTTTGTACCGCTCGACGTTTACGCCGTTTTTACCCATGATATTGAAAAAATCTTCGGTAAAAATAAACGTTATCTTCTTGTTCCCTCGAACTAAACGCGAGACAAAATCTTCAAGATTTGCTGCCATGAATCAACTGTAAATTTATGAGTATTTAGTAGTAGTTTGCCCGGGGACTGCGCGTTACTTCGTCCCCGGCTCTTTTTTTCTTACGCTGAAAAAAATGAATTACATCTTTTTCAGGAAAACATTTTTGAACTGCGGAATCGATTCCGGGTCGTGCTGCTGAAGAGCGATGTGACCTTTTTGACGAATAGTTTTTGTCGCTTCGGTGATTTTTGGTGTGCTTTTCTTGTCTCCATCTTCTTGCTTGCGTTGTTCGTTATTCGATTTTTCAACTGGATCAACGTATGTGTAAAGAACTTCGTCGTTTATCCGAACGGTAAGAGTGTCACCTTTTACTGTAATATAGTAGGTGAACCATTCGTCGTCGCCATGCGGAGCTTTGAAAATCTTTAATATATTGTAGAGACTGCCAGTTTTAACCGGGTCGGAGTGCGAAGAATTGATCTGCAATTCGAAACCTTCAACCGGCCAATTTTTTTCGGTCCACGGTGCATGGAAGTACAAACCGGAGTTTCCGCCTTTGCTGATTTTGCAGTCGATTTTCAATTCGAAATCGCCAAGTTCTTCCATGAAAAACAGGTGATTACGTCCACCTTTACCGAAAATACAGCCGTCCTTTACGTAAAAACCTTCTACGTCTCCTTCGTTTGATTTCCAACCGTCGAGGTTTTCACCATTGAAAATGGAGACCCAACCGTCTGCTTTTTCAGCTTCCGTAAGGGCTTTGTCATTTGCATAAGAGTAAATTACCGAAGAAAAAACGACCAAAGCGGCCAATACAGTTCTTTTCATTATTTTGCTTCTCCT